>DATNQJ010000593.1:0-13182 GCA_036704085.1 Stenomitos sp. | reverse complement strand
AAGACCCGACGGGCGGCCACCGAGAGGATGTTGACGATGTGGCCCCCGCCCTGGGCGCGCATGATCGGCAGCACCGCGCGCGTGCACAGGAAGGGCCCCATGACGTTGACGTTCAGGACATGGTGGAAGTCCTCGGGGCTCGTCTCCTCGACCGGGGCGATGTGCGCATGGCCCGCGTTGTTGATGAGGGCGTCCACCCGGCCCCACTGCTCCATGGCCGCCTCGACCATGCGCTTGGCGTCGTGCGGGTTGGTGACATCCAGGGGGACGGCGATCGCCTCGGGCAGGCTGGCTGCGAGCGACTTGATGGGGGCCAGGGAGCGGGCTCCAAGCACCAGGCGGTAGCCCTCGAAGGCGAGGTGCTTGGCGATCTCGGCGCCGATGCCGCGACTGGCGCCCGTGACGAGGGCGACACGCTTGATCATGCGGGAACTCCCAGCCGGGCGGGATGGTCCTCGCCGCGGTACTCGAAATGGTTGCTGCCGGTCTCCTCCAGGCGGATCCGCTTGAGCTGGACGCCCGCAGGAAAGGCGTCCATCAGCCAGGTCCAGATCTGGTAGGTGATGACCTCGGAGGTCGAGATGAAGGCGTCCTCCTCGGACATGTCGGCGGGAAACTCCCGCATGCCGATGAACTGGTGGTCGACGTGCTGGATGACGCGCTCGTTCACCACCCGGTCGAACTGGACCAGATCGAAGATCATGCCGGTCCGCGGCTCCACCGGCCCCTTGATGGTGACCTCGAGGACGTAGTTGTGGCCGTGGCCGCCGTAGTTGTTGCAGTCCCGGTACAGGGCGCGGTTCTCGGCCTCGTCCAAAAAGGGGCTGTGCAGTCGGTGGGCCGCCGAGAAGTGGTAGACCCGGGTCAAGGTCGCGAGCTTCACGCCTCTTCTCCTTCGTACTCGGCGTAGAGGTCGTCGCTCTCGTAGACGCGCACCCGCGCGAGTTCGCAGCCGGGGATGCGCCCGTCCAGGAGCTCCCAGATTTGGATGGCGATCGCCTCGGTGGTCGGCTGGGTGGCCTGGAAGTCGTCGAGATCGAAGTTGAGGTGCTTGAAGTCGTAGCGGGCGATGACCCGGTCCTTGACGACCTCCTTGAGGTCCTTGAGGTTGACTATCATGCCCGTCTTGGGATCGATGGGGCCGCAGACGCTCACGTCGAGTACGTAGTTGTGGCCATGGCCGTACTGGGTGGCGCAGGCTCCGAACAGGTGACGGTTCTCCTCGGGGCTCAGGGCCTCGTCGTAGTAGCGATGCGCAGCGGCGAACTTGAAGCGCTTGGTGATGAGCATTCAGACCTCGTGACGGCAGGAAACCACTCGCGGTATCTTGAGTACTCCTTAATTATACCTTGGCCGGGAGGAGGATCGTCGCGAGGTTTAATGAAGTCCCGGGCAAGACTTAATGGGGATTTGACATCCTTCGACAACCCTTAACAGATTTCGAGGCATAAACCCTACAGCAAATCTCGCTGGTACAGGAGGCACACAACATGGGTGGTATCGATGTCTTCCAGGCGCAAGACGTATCCAAGGTCGCGTTCAAGCCGCCTCCTCCTCCGGTCGAGGAGCCTGAGATCGTCCAGGCGCAGGACATCACCACGACTCCGCCTCCGGTAGAGGACGTCAAGCAGATCGAGACCGGCAAGGGCAACCCCTCCGAGATCTCGGTGGTGACGGCGGGCGGTCCCACGGATGTCCAGCCGTTGCCCAATGCGGGCCTGGGCGATCTGCTGGGCGACCTGCTCGAGATCGGGAAGATCATCACCAAGGAGAACGACGACACCACGGCGCCGAGCACTCCGAGCACCCCCAAGACGCCGACCCCGACGACTCCGAGCACCCCCAAGACGCAGACGACTCCCCCCAAGGCGGACAAGCCCGCGGATCCTCCCAAGACGGAGAAGCCCAAGGATCCTCCGAAGACCGAGCCCAAGAAGGAAGAGAAGCCGATTCCCGCTTCGGGCCGGACCTTCAAGACCCAGGGCGACCCCATCGTGAAGACGGGCGACGGCCTGCAATACAGCATGAACGTTCCCGGCAAGTACATCTCCTTGATGAGCAAGTCGGGCGACTTCAAGATGGAGCAGACGATCACCAAGACCCCGGGCAATCGCCACTACAACACGGGGATGGACTTCCACGTGGGCAAGAACAACATCTCGTTCGATGCCAACGGCGGCAAGAACCCGGCGACCATGACGATCAACGGCCAGAAGGTGGATCTGAAGTTCACGGCGTTCTCCAAGACGCTGGACGACGGGACCAAGCTCAGCTACGACCCGAAGACCAACAAGATCGACATCACCTCTCCGCAGGGAGACCACATCACGGTCCAGCGAGCCTGGAACGACCAGAAGACGCACTACCTCAACGCCACTGTGGAGTTGTCGGACAAGCGTCCTGCTGGCTCGGTCTACGGTGCGCTCGGCACCCTGGATGCGGACGACAATGCGGCCAACGATGCGCGCATGCGCGACGGTTCGGTCTACAAGGGCCCCATCGGGGACCTGTGGAAGACTCCCGAGGACTTTCTCAAGGAGTGGAGAGTCTAGTAACCCGTCGTCAGCGACCTGTGACCGGCTCCGCCTCGGCGGGGCCGGTTTTCTTGCGGCCAAGCGCGGGCTTGGACCGCCGGGATTGGCGCCCGTGACGAGGACGCGGCACGCTCCCTGGGCGAGACTCTCGGACAGGAGTCCCCGTCCAAGCAAGGAGAGGTCGCATGCACCCGACTCTGACCGGCCTGACCCTCGCTACTACGCTCGTGGTCGTGGGCTGCGGGTCCGTTCCTCGCTCTGCCACGCCCCCCGGACCGGCTCCCGCGGCGACCGGACCGGCCCCGATCGCTCCTGCCGCCCCGCCCGCCAACGGGGCGCTGCGCTTCCCGAGCATCGGGACCGCGGCGGCCGAGGCGGCCTCCGCCTACGCGAGCCACCAGAGCTTTCTGGGCAGCGGCATGAGCGGGCCGAACGGGCTGGCCATCGATGCCCAGGACACCCTCTACGAGTCCGACTACTACCGCGGAACGGTCACCCGGGTGACGCAGGCCGGGGCGGTGAGCACCTATGCGAGCGGCTTCAGCGGCCCGGCGGGGCTTGCCTTCGACAAGGCCGGCAACCTCTACTGCGCCGAGTACGAGAGTCACCAGCTCTCGCGCATCCCGCCCGGCGGCGGATCCCGCCAGCCCTTCGTCACGCAGGGGCTGAAGAACCCGGTGTGGCCGGCCGTCGACAGCAAGGGGACGCTCTACCTCGCGGACTACAACAACAGCCGCATCGCCCTCGTGCACCCGGACGGCTCGACCTCGACCTTCGCGACCATCCCGGGCGTGAACGCGATCGCGATCGACCCCCAGGACCAACTGTGGATCACCACCTGGGGCGGCACGGTCGTCCGCGTCACCCCCTCGGGTCAGCAGACGACGGTCGCCACCGGGATCTACTCGGCCTGCGGGATTGCCTGGTCGCCCTCCTTCGTCGCCGTGGTGACCTACGGCGGGGAGAGCAGCCGGGACGGGACGCTCGTGCTCGTCGACATGCAGGGCCAGACCTACAAGGTCGCCTCCGGGCTGGACAAGGCGTCCAGCGTGATCTTCGACAGCCAGGGCAGCGTCTACACCGCCAACTGCGGGGACGTGGCCCTGCGGAAGTATGCGCTGCGGTAGCGGGAGAGCGTCATGGACATCGAGCTGGGAACGCCCGTCTGGGGAACGGATGGCCGGCTGGGGACGGTCGAGGCCATCGTCATGCACCCGAGCGAGGAGCGGGTGACCCACCTGGTGGTGCGCCATGGTCACCTCTTCGCCGTGTCGAAGGTGGTCCCCATCGAGACGGTGGCCGAGGCGACCCGCGGACGGCTGCGGTTGCGCCTGGATCGCGCCGCCTTCGATCGCCTGCCCGATTTCCTCAAGCAGCAGTTCACCAACGAGCCGCCGGAGTCGATGGCCCCTTCCTTCAAGTCGCTCACGCCCTCCGGGGTGCTGTGGCCCTCGACCCTGGTGGGCTGGTACCTCCCGCCGGAGGTCCCCGAGCCGACGAGCTTCATGGAGGAGAACCTGCCACCGGGCGAGCTCTCCTTGCGGGCGGGCACCGAGGTCTTTGCGACCGACGGCAAGGTGGGACACGTCGAGGAGGTCTGCTTCGACAAGGCCACCGGTCGCGCCTCCTCGCTGGTGGTGCGGCGCGGCTTCTTCTTCCACCGCGACGTCACGCTGCCCATCGACTGGGTGGAGGGGATCAGCGATCGCGTCCGCCTCCGGTGCAGCAAGTCCGAGCTTGCCCGCTTCGAGGCGAGGAGCCACCCGTAACGACGCCGATTTGGGTCGTTTGCCCCGCGTGTGGGCCGGATCCGACGGGTACATGACGTCCGGATTGAGCCTCAACACAAGGAGCGATGAATGAACCTGCGTGGATGGATCTCGTTGGCCGGGCTGGGACTGATCATGACCGGGTGCGCCCAGACCGGGACGCCCACGGCCACCCCGGCGGCCACCCGGCCCGCGGTCAAGCAGGTGGCCCAGGCGCTACTTTCCGGCGAGCATGTGCAGGCCCTCGCTGCTACCGAACCCGCCCGCTTCGATGCGATCGCCACCAAGGCCCGGATCTACCAGGCGCTCGGGGCCGAGCGCACCGAGGGGACCTACCAGGCCTTGAAGGCCGTCTTGGCGAAGTAACCCGGCACCGACACGAGCGTCCCGGCGGTGGCGGTCGGGAGGCTCGGCACGGGCACCACCGGCACGGACGCGGTGCCCGTCAGTAGCTGCTTCACGTCGAACCCCACGAACTGAGCCGGACTCTCGATCCGCTCGTGCCCCTGGGCCAGGTAGAGCATGCCCTGGTCCAGGTCGCGCACGCTGCTCAGGAAGGTCGTCACCCGTCCTAGATCGATCACGGGCCACGGGCCCAGCTTGAAGAAGACCGGAGCGCTCGCCACCGAGATGGTCCGGTCCGAGGGCTGCTGCTGGCCGGTGGCCCGATCGACCGTGTCGGTCAACAGCTCCATGGCGCGCGTCACGTCGAGCCGGCCGGCCGAAGCCTTGAGCAGAGCCTGCATCCGGTCGGTGCGCATGGCCGCCGCCGCGTCCTTGGTAAGGGCCTGCAACTCCGGGGACTGGTAGGAGTTGCCCGCCTGGAGGGTTCCGTCCGGGGCGACGGAGCGCGACACGAGGTGATCGCGTCCCTGCCAGGCCTCCGAGAGTGTCTGGGCCACCTCGACCACCCGCGCCTCGCGGGGCGTGGCGAGCGTGAGGATCATGCCCTGGCCTGCGCGGCGGCGCACGGCGCGCACCATGGCCTCGGCCTCGTCCACCGTCCGGCAGTGCTGGACCAGCCGGCGGGTCAGGGTCGAGGTCGGCACCCCGGACGGATTCTCCCAGCGCATGAGGCCCGCGTTCGCCGACACGGCGAGGCCCTTCTCGTTCCAGCCTCCCTGGGCATCGAGCACCTGGCCGACGAAGCCCGGCGTGACGAAGGCGTAGCCCTTGTCGGGTCGGTGTACGCGCAGGAGGGCGTACCGGTGGCGCACGCCGAAGTCGAGCCCGCTGACGTTGTAGCCGAGGATGGTGTCGCGCGCGACGGTCGCCGGCCCCCGGGCCACGAAGGCCGCCGAGCCGAACGCGGGGCGCGGGAGGGGGCGATCGCCGAACCAGGTGACGGGCGAGGCCCAGGGCGGGTTGGCCTGCATGACGAGGACCTGGTCTTCCGGCAGGCTCGCTCCGGCGGCCACCCCCTTGATCTCGGCCCGCTCCTCCTCGGTGAGCTCCCGCTCGAGCAGCTTGGCTGCCCAGTAGTAGGTGAAGCTCGGGACGAGCTTGAAGGCCGGCATGAGCTTGGTCTCGAAGTACTCCCGGTAGTAGCTCCGGATCTCGTCCCGGAGCAGGTAGCCGTGCTGGAAGCCCTGCTCGTAGGCCGACCCCTCGGTAAAGAGCACCAATTCGCCGTGCAGGCGATCCAGGTGGCCCCGCTGGTTGGGAGTCTTGCGGATGGTGACGCTCTCGGGCTCCTTGGGGCCGTTGGGCGAGTTGGGAAGGGGATCCCCGCAGGCTCCGAGGAGCAAGGCAGCCAAAAGCGCCGCGATCAGGCGGCGCGGGGGAAGCGGGGGATGGGAGGGGAGTGCGTCGAACATCGACGCGATTATACCCCGAAGCTAGAGGTTGAACGCGTCCTTGGCGATCGAGGCGTTCGGGACCAGCTTCGAATAGAGCGTCGTGAAGACCGGGGCCCCCTGGGCCGTTTCGCGGATCTCCCGATACACCGGAAGCCGCTTGGTCGGGTCGATGCCGATGCGCTCCAGGGTCACGCCGCTCAGCCGGGACGGGATCTCGACCATCAAGAGGTTCTGGCCGCCGATCCGGGCGTTGCCGAGATAGCGCCCGTTGGGCAGTCCCTGCAAGAGGGCCTGGACCATGGCGTCGTAATCGGTCTGGTTGAAGAGCCAGCCGCGCAGGCACGGCTTCTCGGAGAGCTTGTGCTCCTGGCGGATGGTCAACGGGCCGATGGGCTTGGCGCCCTTGATCGTCGTGCCGCCGAGCCAGACGATGCTCGCCCCCGAGACCAGGGAATCGGTGCAGGAGGTGACGTCCAGCCGGACCTTGCGGGGCTTGGCGAACTTCATGTGGACCGTGGCCGTGTAGTGCTCGTTGCCCTTGGTCTGGCGGTTGTCGTAGTCTGCCGAAAGCGACTGGAGGCTCTGATAGGTGACGAGCACCTCCTGGTAGAGACTCTGCAGGACCTGGGGATCTTGCTGCTGGGGATAGGTCTGCTGGATGGGAGCCGGAGTCTCCTTTGGGGTCGGCTCAGCCGGGCTGTCGAGACCGCACCCGCTCGCCAGGAGAACCAGGACCAGGGGCAGCAGCACGGGACGAGTCATGGAGAGGCTCCTTGGAGGGGTTGTCGTACGAGGGAAGTTGTCGGCGGTAGGTGGTAAAAACTTGCTTAAGTTCGTCCTAATGGTTGGTTAATAGGGTGTCATGCGTATAATGGGCATGTCCACACGCATCGAGGAGGAACCATGACCCAGCAACAGGCGCACGTGCACCATGCCGGCTGCAACCACGACCACGATCACCACCATCACCACGCCCCGCAGACGCCCTTCGTGGCCGAGGTCAAGGTGGGGCGGAACGATCCGTGTCCGTGCGGCTCCGGCCAGAAGTTCAAGAAGTGCTGCATGAGCTCGGAGGCGACGCCGGCGTAAGCCCCGGCTGACGCTTGTCCCACGCCCCCTGCCGGGTTAGGCTCGGAGACGAAAGGGGGGCGTCATGGTGACGGTAGCCTTGCCACTCTGGTTGATGGTCGTCATCGTCCTCGCGCTCATCGTCCTCTTGGTGGGAGCGCTCTACGGCCTGACGGTCTTCATGGGCCAGCTGGTCGGAGGCCAGGTGGACTTCAAGGGCTCCATGCCCATCAACGAGTTCACGACGGTCGAGCAGGATCACCCGGAGCTCAACCCCCGCCTGCAGGGGGTCGATCCGCGCTTGGCCGATGACCTCCTGCACCAGGCCGAGAACAACCGAAAGCAGCCCTGAGGGCGCGTTGGTGACGGCTGCACTTGAAAAGGGTTATGTCCTCCTTATGCTAGGAGTATGACCCGGAAACCGATCAAGCGAAAGAACGCAAAGGCGCCCCGCAAATCCCCCCTGGGCCAGCACCTGGCCGGGCTCGCGGCCACCGTGGCCGGAACCCTGGGGGCCTACTGGGGCCTTTCGACGCTCATGGTGACGGGCTGCGGCTGGGATCCGTCGGCGGCATGCCTGCTTTCCGGAGCGGGCGTGGCCCTTGGCCTGGGTCCCTTGCGCCGCATGGGCGCACAGAGCCTCTCGGAGTGGTCCTCCGGCCTGCACCTGGTCCGGCAGTTCACCGACGCCGCCCGTTCCCAGCGCGATCTGGTGGCCGTTGCCAACCTGGCGGTCTCCACCCTCCAGCGGGTCTTCAAACCGCATCACCTCTTCCTGTGGCTGCCGCCCGCGGGCGAGCCGAGCCTGCACCTGGTCGCGGGCCATGGGCGCCTGCCGGCGAGCATGGTGATTCCCGAGTTCACCATGCGCCAGCTGCTCAAGGGTCATCCGGACGGTCCCTGGGTGCTCGAGGATCCGGGCGCCAAGCCGCCTGAGGCGTTCGACCAGCTGATGCTGCAGGTCGGAGCCCACGTCTGCGTCCCGCTCACCCTGCATGGCCAGCTCCTGGGGCTCGTCACGCTGGGCAAGCGTCGCACCGGTCGGGCCTACGACGCCCGGGAAATCGGGCTCATCGCGCGCTTCGGCGCGGCGATCGCCGCAGCGGTCGCCCCGCACCAGCTAAGAGCCGAGCAGGCGCTGCATCTCTCCAAGCTCGAGGCCGTGAGCCGCCTCTACGTGGATGCCCAGAAGAAGGCCGTCACCGACGGCCTGACGGGCCTCACCACCCACATGCACTTCCAGGAGCAGCTGGCCAAGCGCTTCTACGAGTCGCGGCGCTACGACCAGCCCATCAGCCTGCTCTTCATCGACATCGACCACTTCAAGCGCATCAACGACACCTACGGCCACCTGACGGGCGACGAGGTGCTGCGCACGGTGGCACAGACGGTGCAGGAGACGGCGCGCTCCTGCGACACGGTGGCGCGCTACGGGGGCGAGGAGCTCGCCATGCTCCTGCCGCAGACGGATCTCGAAGGCGCCTACATCCTGGCCGAGCGACTGTGCGAGGCCGTGAAGGCGCTCCAGGTCCAGGAGGCCAGCGGCCCGCGGATGGTGAGCGTGACCGTCTCCATCGGCGTGGCCCAGCTGCAGGCCGACGACATGACCCCGGCCTCCCTCTTGGACCGCGCCGATCGGGCGGTTTACGAGGCCAAGCACCGGGGCCGCAACCAGGTGATGCTGAGCGCGTAGCTATTCGTGGGGGTGGACGCCGGGCTCCAGCCGCGTCTCGAACTGCACGTCCCCCGACTGATCGTCGTACAGGAACCCATGCGTCCCTTCCGGAAGGCCGGCCCCCTCCAGCTCCGCTTCCCAGCTGAGGTTGCGGTAAAAGACGGCCCTGAGCCGGACCTCGGGGCCATAGGCGCCTCGGGCGCGCTTCTCCAGCTCCTGGATCGCTTCTTGCCGACTCATCTCCTCGACGGGCTTCATGGCACCTCCTCCACCGGACATCAGCCCCATGCTAGCGGGACCGGGAGCCCACGCCCTCGGCAAGGTTGACCAAAGGCGACCGGGCCTCCTCGTCAGCGTCCGAGCGTGCCTTGATCCGGCAGCTCCGGGGCCATGGGCGCGTCCGTGTCCGTCAGGAGATCCACCAGGCGCTTGGTGATCCGGGCGGTCGCCCCCCAGACGAGATCCCCTTCGGCCCAGAAGGAATAGATGTTGAGGACTTGGCCGCCGGGCGTGATGCGCTCCTCGAGGGAGATGGCCCTGGGCACGAGCAGCTCGGCCAGGGGCAGCTCGATGAGCCGGTCGATCTCGTCCGGATTGGCCTTGAAGGGATAGGGCATGGCGAGGCGCCCCACCACCGGGGTGATGGTGAAGCCCGTGATGGTCACCACGTCATCCAGGACGCCCAGGATCTCGACGTCCTCGGGCCGGATGCCCACCTCCTCTTCGGCCTCGCGCAGGGCGGTGGCGACCAGGTCGGGATCCTCGGGCGATCGCTTTCCTCCGGGGAAGCACACCTGGCCCTTGTGGCTGTTGAGGGTCTGGGTGCGCTTGGTGAAGAGGAGGCGATCGCCGTCGGCGCCCGACAGGATCGGCACCAGCACGGCCGAGGCGGTGGACCCCGGCGCGTGCCCCTGGCGTGGCAGGTAGTGGAGGAGCCGATCGTACAAGGCTAGCGCGTGGCCGTCATGGACTCGGCCATGAGGCGCTCGATCTCGTCGACGGCCTTGGGGACGCCCGAGGTGAGGTTCTCGCAGCCGTCCTCGGTGATGAGCACGTCGTCCTCGATGCGCACGCCGATGCCCCAGTACTTGGGGTCGACCCCCTCGGTGCCGTGGGCGATGTACAGCCCCGGCTCGACGGTGGTCACCATGCCCGGCGCCAGCTTGCGCCACTCGCCGTTGACCTTGTAGGCGCCCACATCGTGCACGTCGATGCCGAGCCAGTGGCCGGTCTTGTGCATGTAGAAGGCCTTGTAGGCGCCGGACTCGATGAGGTCCGGGACCTGGCCCTTCAAGATACCGAGCCGGACCAGACCCGCCGTGAGCACCTCGACGGTGCGCTCGTGGACGGCCATGAAGCTCACGCCGGGCCGCGACATGCTGATGGCCTCGAGCTGGGACTCGAGCACCAGCTCGTAGATCTCGCGCTGGGCCGGGCTGAAGCGACCGTTGACCGGGAAGGTGCGGGTGATGTCCGAGGCGTAGAACTCGTATTCGGCGCCCGCGTCGATGAGCAGGAGATCCCCGTCGTTGAGGCGGGCTTCGTTCTCGCCGTAGTGGAGGATGGTGGCGTTGTCGCCGCCGCCCACGATCGAGCCGTAGGCCGGGCCCATGGCCCCGCGCTTCTTGAAGACGTACTCGAGCTCGGCCTGGACCTCGTACTCCATCATGCCGGGGCGGGTGGTGCGCATGGCGCGCACGTGCGCCTCGGCCGCAATCTCGGCCGAGCGGCGCATCAGGTCGACCTCCTCGGGCGACTTGTAGAGCCGCATCTCGTGCAGGATGGCCGCCGGATCGGCGATGGTGGTGGGGCCCGTCACGCCGCTGCGCGCCTTGGTGCGGTAGCTCTGGACCATGCCCAGGATCCGCTCGTCCCACTCGGCAGCGCGGCCGATCCGGAAGTAGAGGGTCGACTGGTTGTCGAGGTAGCGGGGCAGGATTTCCTCGAGCTGGTCGATGGTGTAGGCCGCGTCCGCCCCGTACTGGGCGAGCGCCCCCTCGGTGCCGGAGCGCCGGCCGTCCCAGGTCTCGCGCTCCTTGTCCCGCGGCCGGACGAACATGATGACCTGGTGCTCCGGGTGCTGGGGAGCCAAGACCAGGACGGACTCGGGCTCCTTGAAGCCCGTCATGTAGTAGAAGTCGCTGTCCTGGCGAAAGGTGAAATCTTGATCGGCAGTGCGATGTGCCAAGGGGGCGCTGGGAATGACGGCCACCCCCTGGCCCATGGCTTTCATAAACGCTTCACGGCGACGCTTGAACACGGTGGACTCCCTTCTGAGTTCCCCCTCGGATCCTGCGAGGGCAAGATCACTATTTTACTGCGCCTATCTTTGGACGTCACGAACGTTTGCCTGGTGGGCGATCCGGGTTTATCCTCCATGAAACAAGCTCCAAACCCCAGGCCCGGCCTGGGGGGGGTGGGGCGGAAGCGGGGGAAGCCGTGGAAACGCGCAACAACAAGGAAGCCACCGGTGCACTGCCCAAGCCGGTGAAGCCGACCCGGGAGGCCGGAGTCGAGGCCAAGTCCGACTACGCCGACGTGCTGGCGCACATCAAGGCGCTGGACAGCTCGGATCTCGAGATCCGTGCGACGGCCGTTCAGGCCCTCGGTGACTTCGGCGATCCACGCGCGGTCGAGCCCCTGATCCGTTCGTTGAGCTGCACCAGCTGGAAGATTCGCGTGCTCGTGGTGGAGGCCCTCCACGCCCTCAAGGACTTCCGGGCCGTCGAGCCCCTCATCGAGTCGCTCGGCGATCCCGAGTTCCGCGTGCGAGGGGCGGCCGTCGATGCGCTGGTCGCCTTCAACGACAGCCGCTCGGTCGAGCCCCTCATGAAGGCCCTCAAGGATCCGAACCGGGCCGTGCGCCGCAAGGCCGCCGAGGCCCTCGGGACCCTGGGCGACACCAAGGCCGTCGAGAGCCTCATCACCGCCATCGAGGATCCCTGCCGGGACGTCCGGCGCCACTGTGCGCTGGCCCTCAAGCACCTCGGCAACAGCCGGGCCGTGGAGCCCCTGATCGGAGCCCTGCACGATCCGGACCACTGGGTGCGCGAGGCCGCCGCCGAGACCCTCGGCGAGATCGGGGACGAGCGGGCGGTAGCCCCCTTGCTCGAGGGCCTCGTGATGCAGCCGCGCAAGCGCTCGCTCTTCGACAAGCGCAAGGACGAGGTCCAGGTCCGGGAGACCAACTCGGCGTTCCGGGTCATCGTCATCAAGGCCCTGGAGCAGATCGGGGACTTTCGGGCCGTCGAGCCCATCATCCAGTGCCTCGCGGATCCCGAGCACCGGGTGCGCGTGACGGCCATCTCGGCGCTGGCGAGCTTCTGTGACAGCCGCTCGGTCGCTCCGCTCGTCAAGGCCCTCAAGGACGGCCACCGGATCGTGCGCCTCAAGGCGGCCGAGACCCTCGGCATCATCGCCGACTCCCAGGCCATCGACGCCCTGATTCAGACCCTCGAGACGGAGTCGAGCCGGGACGTGCGGCGGGCCGTCGCCGTGGCCCTCCGGGTCATCGGGGACAGCAAGGCCGTGGATCCGCTCATCGAGTCGCTCAAGGACCCCGACCTCAGCGTGCGCTGTGCGGCAGCCGAAGCCCTGGGAGAGTTGGGCGACGTCAAGGCCGTCCGGCCCTTGCTCGCCGCGCTCAACATCCCCAAGACCGCGCCCACCTTCCTGGAGCGCATGGGTCTCGCGCGGCGTCCCAAGCCCCTGCCCGGGCGGCCTAGCCGCGCGCGCCGGCGCGAGGAAGGAGAGCCCGTGACCTTCCGCCAGGTGGTCATCCGGGCCATCGAACGCATTGGAGACGAGCGGGCCCTCGACCTATTGCTCGCGGAGGGCCTGGAGGGCGACGAGCCGAGGCTCGCGGAGCCCAAGCCCAAGGCCCGCCTGCGCGCACCGGCCGAGGTCTCCGAGATCGCGGCGCCCGCGCCCGAAGCAGGGTAGGCGCGCCCCGCGCCCTGTGATACGATCGCCGAGCCCCCCTCTGAAAAGGAGCGTCTCTTGGCGATCGAAGTCTCGCTACACCTGCACGGCACCCCCTACGGCGAACTGGGGTGGGGCCAACACCCGGTCACGGACCTCGCGCCGGGGGCCATCCGAGCCTACGCCGAGCGCCTCGCCATGCGCATGAACGCCCTGGCGGACGTCATGGAGCGCCTCTACGCGGATGGCTGGACCTCGCAGGCCCAGAGCTACGAGCTCGCCTTCACCAAGGAGGGGATCGCGACGCCCGCGGAGGCCGAAGCGGCCCTCGCGCGCCTGGGCATTGCTCTTGGATCCGAGTTCCTCAGCGTCCAGGAGCCCATGGTCCTGGGTGGGGAGTCGTCAGCCGACACCTA
>DATNQJ010000592.1:0-2277 GCA_036704085.1 Stenomitos sp. | reverse complement strand
CCGCTCATTGTAGCGCGCAGCAGCCCCGGCTGCGAAGCCCTGCGAGGGAGGGCGGCCTTTTGGGTAAGCAAGGGTATGTCGAGACCCTTCAGTTCAACGGCGCCTTGCCGGTGAACGCGTTCAAGCTGGACGGAACATGCCAACCCTGCTGCACTATGCCGACATCGTCCTGCGCACGACCACGGTCTACCTCTTCCTGATCGTCGGCCTGCGCATCGCGGGCAAGCGCGAGATGGGTCAGATGACGGTCTTCGACCTGGCGGTCATCCTCGTGCTGTCCAACGCGGTGCAGAACGCCATGGTCGGCCCCGACACCTCGCTGGCGGGGGGCCTGGTGGCGGCGGCCACGCTGCTTGTTCTCAACCACGGCATGGGCTGGCTACGCTTCAACTTCCGCCCGATCGCCCACTGGGTGGGCGGGGTGCCCACCCTCATCATCGAGGACGGTCACTACGTCGGGGACAACCTCCGGAAGGAAGGCGTCACGGAGGAGGACATCGCCACGGCCCTGCGCGAGCACGGGGTGGAGCGGGTCGATCAGGTGCACCGGGCCGTCCTGGAGCCCGACGGCTCCATCAGCGTGGTGCCCAAGGCCGGGGCGACAATCAAGCGCAAGCGGCGCGTGAAGGTGCTCAAGCACCACTAGGCGCAGCGGGCGTCGAAGGTGGCGATGCGCTCCCGCAGCTCGTCCGTCATCGGCACGGACTCCTGGCGCGCGTAGTCGTACATGACCTGGACGCTCCGGCCCGTGGCGATCTCGCGGCCGCTCTGGCGCTCGGTGACGCGGTAGGCGAACTCGAAGCTCTTGGTGCCCACCTTGGGGACCCACAGGGCGATGTCGAGCGTCTCGTCATACAAGGCGGGCGACCGGTAGGTCACCGTCGCCTCGGCGATGATGAAGTCGAAGCCCGCGAAGTCCGGGCCCATCAGGGCTTTCCAGTACGCCGCCCGGGCCTCCTCGAAGTAGGTCAGGTAGACCGCGTTGTTCACGTGCCGGAACATGTCGCAGTCGCGGAAGCGGACGGTGAGAGCGTGTTGAAAGGGCATGGCCACCTCAGGCCAGGACGGGACGGTCGGCCGGGATGAAGGCCTGCAAGAGCTCGGCCACGCGCTCGGGGTGTTCCCACATGGGGAAGTGGCCGCAGGGGTCGAGGGCCTCGAGGCGGGCCGCCGGGTGATAGGCGGCCGCGGCGTGGAAGAGCTCGAGGGGGAAGAGGGGATCCTGCGTCCCGGCCACCATCATGATGGGGAAGGCCGCCTCCCTGAGGCACTCCCGGTAGTGCGCGCTCTTGCCCGGGGTGAAGTGGGCCTGGTTGGCGCGCATGGTGCTCAGGAAGGCCTGACGGAGGTAGGGATCGGCCGTCACCTCGCACCCCTGGCGCAGGACTTGCTTCAGGCGCTCGACGCCCACGGCCTGGACGTCATGGAAGAGCGATTCGTAATAGCGGCGAATCCCCCATGGGTGCTCGATGCCGAGGAGCGGGGTGGCCATGAGCATCGCCTCGCCGATCACGGGGCGCAGGAAGGGCTGGAACAGCTCGGGGATCGCGACGTCCACCCACACGGGAGGCACGCCGACGGTGGCGAGCCCCGCCACGCGGTGCGGGTGCGTCAGGGCGTACGCGCTGCCGATGAGCCCGCCCATGGAGTGGGCGACGATCGTCACCCGGTCGAGGCCGAGGGCGTCCAGGAAGTCATCCAGAAAGCGGTGATAGAACTCGAGCGTGTAGGACGTCAGCGGCCGATCCGACTCCCCCCAGCCGGGGAAGTCGGGCGCGATGGTCCGGGCGTGCCGGGCAAGGGCGACCTGGGTCTCCCACCAGAAGACGTTCCCGGCAAAGACCGCCCCATGCAGCATGAGGACCGGCGGCCCCTCTCCGGCCTCGGTATAGGTGATCCGCACGCCGTTGACATCAAGCTCGCGCTGGCGCAAACCTTGACACGCCGACGACCCGACCCCCGAAAAACGCATAGCCGCCCCCTTTCAGACCGCTCCGAGACCTTTATACCTCCAAAGGCCCCCTCGAGACACGTCGCCCTGGACAGCAATCGGGCACCAATCCACGCATGCGGGATTGAGGCGGAGGGATCGGGCAGCCCGAGCATCGTAGCGAACGGACGATCTGGGTATATAAGGGGCCGAAGGTTTTCCCACTTGCAAGGATCCCCCGTGACCACACCTCGCGACTTTGACCTCCTCGTCGTCGGCACCGAGACCGAAGGCTGCCTGGCAGCCATCGCGGCCCAGCGGGCCGGGGCTCGAACAGCCCTCGTCGG
>DATNQJ010000591.1:0-2153 GCA_036704085.1 Stenomitos sp. | reverse complement strand
ATGACCAGGCCCATGCCCTCGTCGACCTTCACGCGGCTGCCGACGACCGGCAGCTCCTGCTTGATCTCGAGGTACATCTCGTGCTCGTAGGACAGGCAGCACATCAGGCGGCCGCACAGGCCGCTGATCTTGCTCGGATTGAGGGGCAAGTTCTGGTCCTTTGCGAGCTTGATGGTGATGGGCGCGAACTCCTTGAGGAAGGTCGAGCAGCACAGCTCGCGGCCACAAGGGCCCACGCCGCCCATCATGCCCGCGGCGTCGCGCACGCCGATCTGCCGCAGCTCGATGCGAGTGCGCCGGAAGGTGGCCGTGAGGTCCTTGAGCAACTGTCGGAAGTCGACCCGGTTCTCGGCGGTGTAGAAGAAGGTGAGGCGGCTGAAATCGAGCGTGTAGACGGTCTCGACCAGCTTCATGGGCAGGCCGTGGGCCGCGATCTTCTCCGCGCCGAGGGTGTGGGCCCGGGCCTCTTCGCGCCATTTGCTGTCGAGCTGGAGCATGTCCTGGTCGGTGGCGGGCCGGATGAAGCGGACCGTCGGCATCTTGCCATACTCGGTCATCATGGCCGTGGCCAAGGACAGCACGGGCGAGCAGTCGAGGCCCCGCTCCGTCTCGTAGACGACGAACTGCCCCCGCGTGAGCGAGTCATCCTGGGGGTCCAAGAGGTGGAGATCCCCGGTACGGGTCCGGATCGCCGCGATCAAGACGGGTCCTTTCTAGGCCTGGGCCACTTCCCGCGCGGTCGGCTGCACGTCGCCGGCGAGCACCGTCCAGAGCAGCTTGGCGTTGGCATGGCCCAAGAGTTGCTTGCGCGCCTGCTCGAGGTGGCGCATGACGCGTAACCAGTAGCCGAGCGAGACCGACCTGCGGGCCGCCCGTTCGACCTGCTCGGGGCGCGCAACCCAGTCGGCACGGCCCGTTTGCAGCCACACCATGATATCACGAACCTGGGCGATCAGGGCTTCGAGCGCCACTTGCTGGGTCTCGCCATCCTCGGCGGCGAGGCGCTCGGCCTCCTTGAGGGTCGCGGCATAATCCCCGGCCACTAGGAGGACCGGCTCGGGGACCTCGCCCGACTCGGCGAGCTGGGCGGCCCAGCCGATGCGCCCATCCGAGATCCGGGCGAGCACCCGGGCCCGGTCGGGATCGACGCCCTTCTCGGCGGCGAGCCAATCGGCGATCTGGTCGCTCGGCACCGGCCCGAACGGGACCGGCTGGCAGCGCGAGACGAGGGTCGGCAGGACATGGTCGAGGCTGTTGGCCGTGAGGATGAGGGTCGTGCCCGGCTGCGGCTCCTCGATGGTCTTCAGGAGCGTGTTGGCGCCCTGCAGGTTCAAGAGCTCGTTCGGGATGACGTACACCTTGTGGCGGGCCCGGTAGGCCTTCCAGCCAACCTCTTCGACGAGCTTGCGGACGTCTTCGACCGAAAAGACCTTCTTGCCCTCACTGGGCTCGACGAAGCGCACGTCCGGATGGTTCGCGTGCTCGATCGAGCGGCACTCGAGACATTCGCCGCAAGCGTCGGGCTCGGAGGGCGCAACGTCCAGGAGCATGAGGCCGCCCGGCGCTGAGCGGTGCTCGCAGTTGAGGGCCTGGGCGAAGGCGAGGGCCGTCGCGGTCTTGCCCACGTGGGGCGCCCCCACGAACAGGTAGGCGTGCGAAGGCTGCGCGAGGGCCGCGCGCAGGAAGCGCACGGCCCTCGGCTGACCGATGATTCGATTCAGAGCGCCAGACAAGGTGGCTCCTTTGGGCTAGGCTTCCGTTTCCCGGTAGAACTGGAGGCCGCCACCGGGCGTCGCAAAGCAGATGACCCGGCGGCCGCCGTCCTTGCGGGCCAGATCCAGGCGGCGCGTCGCGAGCTGGATCAGGGCGCGCGGGCTGGTGGTCTCGACCGTGGAGCTCACGCCCGCGAGCGGCTCGAGGATGGGCGAGATCGAGACCATCTTGCGCGCGAAACGCTTGAGGACCTCGACCGCGGCCTCCGCCGAGGTGGAGGGGAAGTAGAAGAGCAGGTCGTAATTGTCCCAGCGAACACCCCAGTCCGTCTGACGGATGACCTGGCGAACGGCCTGGCCGACCTGGGCGAAGAGGGCGTTTTGCTCCTCGGGGGCCATGGTGCGGGCGAGGGCCGAGAAGTTGTCGAGGCTCGCGATCGC
>DATNQJ010000590.1:0-5406 GCA_036704085.1 Stenomitos sp. | reverse complement strand
CATCCCGCTCGACGGCGCCTTGATCCCGGCTCCTCAAGCCGAGGATCTGGGCGCATGGCTGCCGCGAGGCTCGGCCGTCTACGTCCGCAT
Organism: Stenomitos sp.; assembly: GCA_036704085.1. Taxonomy (GTDB): domain Bacteria; phylum Cyanobacteriota; class Sericytochromatia; order S15B-MN24; family UBA4093; genus DATNQJ01. The sequence goes on along the minus strand of DATNQJ010000590.1, from coordinate 5,316 downwards.
GGGCTTCAACCCGGCGCTCGCCAACCTCATCAGCAACGGACTCTCGGGCCTCGGGATCGGAGATCTGGCCGCGGCCATGCCCTACGCGCAGTACCTCTTGCCGGGCCTGCACGCCATGGCGGGCTATCCGCTCCTGGTCGACGCCATCGGCACGGGGCAGGAGGAGCAGGCCTTTCAGGCCGTCACGAACCTCCAGTCCGCCGACACCCAGCGCCTCGTGATGGCGCTCCTCGAGCAGACGGGTCGCGAGGCGGCGCTCGCCCTCTACCCGCCTCCGCTCGGCGCGAACACGCCCATGGGCATCACGCTCGTGGCGCGGGTCAAGGACCCGGCGCAGGCCGGGGCCATCGTCCAGGAGCTCGCGCACTTGCTCGGCCCCAAGGTGTCGGACAGCCTGCGCGTGGAGGGCGATCGCCTCTCCTTCAGCACCATGCGCACCTGGGAGCGGGGGTTGCAGGACGAGCCCGAGTTCAAGCGGGCGATCGCGCACCTGCCCGAGGATCGCTTCGCGACCATGTACGTGGATGCCGCCCGGTTGCGCGAGCTGCAACTTGCCTACGAGCAGTACCTCAAGGCGGGCGGGGAGCTGGGGGCCATGATGCTCGCGCCCATGGCGGGCCTGATGACGGATCCGGCCCTCGGGCATCTGCTGGATCGGATCGAGCGTGAGGGCGGCGATCGCCAGCACCTGGCGCTGGCCGCCACCAACCGGCTCGGCCTCATGCAGGGTTTCACCTACTCGGATTGGCAGCCCCAGGATCCGGCAGGCTTGCGCCAGGAGGCCGCGGAGCTGTTACGATCGGGCTCGGCGCGCAGCTATGCGGCCTTCGCCTCGCTCAGTGGGGCGGAGGGGCCGATCGAGCGGACCCAGCCCAGCCAGGCGGAGCAGGCTCAGTTCCTGAAGGAACTCTTCAATCCCTAGAGGATCTCGTCCGGGAAGGTGCGGACGACGACGTTGTCCATGAGGTCGATGGCGACGGTGACCACCGGCTTGAGGGTGATGTGGTACTCCTCGGGGCCGCGGCCGTACACCAGCCGGAAGGGCTCGCGCACGTGGATATCGAACCCTTCCTTGCGGAGGGACGATTCGAGGTCCTGGAGGTACTCGTCGCCAAGGTCATTGCGAAGCGAGAGCTCCTGGTTGACCAGGTTGCCGCCCTGGAACACCTGGTAGATGACCTGGGAAATCGAGGCTTCTTTCTGCACGGGGTCCTCCGAGAACACACTGTCGTTGGTTCTCCAGAGTAGCACAAAATGGCCAAAAGTTAGTGATGGAGCGCATGGCGTCCATGGGAAGCCTCGTTACGGAGCCGCATGCTCAGTGGGTGGACGAGGGATCGCCTTTGGCCGGGCTCGGGCGGGAGAGCAGGGCCTGGATGCCGACGTAGGCGGCCCCGCCCATGAGGGTCCAGACGAAGTCCGCGAACTCCACGTCGCCGTGTCCGAGCCCCGGGAGCACCCCCATGTCCCGGACTTCCTTGAGCGCGCCGGCAGTGGCGCTGCCGGCCACGGCGGTCGGGGCGTTGTAGCCGGCGACGCTGAGCATCCAGGCGATCGTCGCTCCCGCCAGGAAGTGCTCGAGCTTGTCGTTGGGGACACTGACGCTGTAGAGCTGGATGCGGGGGCTTGCGGCCTGCAGGTCCCACGAGGTGTCGATGCCCACCATGAAGCGGGTTTCCGCCCGGGCGGCGCCCGCGTGCAGCACCATCAGGAGTGCCAGGAACAGTCGGCGCATGGCCCTCTCCTCCAGTCATCCAGAGGAGCATGCGCGTTTTGAGGAAGCGAGCGTTAGGTCATGCCGCCCGAGGTTCGCTGGTGGCCCTAGTGCTTCGGTCCTGCGTCCTTCTTGAGGGCCGCCTTCTGGATCCCTTCGCTGCGCAGCCCCGGGATCAGGCGCACGACAATGCGGCGGTTCTTGGCCTGGTTCGCAGCGATGGCATGGCCCTGGGCATCACGGTTCGGCATCTTGGGGAAGATGTCCGCGTAGCCCGCGGCCTTGAGGCGCGTCTTCTCGACGTTCTGGTCGATGAAGAAGCGCACCACGTTGGTGGCACGGCGGCTCGAGAGTTCCCAGTTGGAGGGGAACTCCGGGGTGTGGATCGGCTGGTCATCCGTATGACCCTCGATCTCGATGGTGTAGTTCCGGTAGTCCTTGGTCTGGAGCTCGTTTGCCATGGCCGAGAAGGCCGGCTTGATCTGCGGCTGCAAGTCCGCCTTGCCCAGCTGGAACACCGCGCTCGAGGCGAACTCGACGATCACGCCCTTGCCGTCGCTGGTGACTTGCACCTGCTGCTCGAGCTTCTTGTCCTTGACGATCTTCTCGATCTGCTTCTGGATCTGCTCGATGGGCTTGGGGGCGTCCTTGCCCGAGAACTGCTTCTTGAGCTTGGACTGGATCTGCTCGAAGGCCGCCATGTTGACCGTCGAGACCGAGAGCATGAGCAGGAACAGCGCCATCAGGTTGGTGATGGTGTCGGCGTAGGTGATGAGCCACTGCTCGTCTTCCTTGAGGTGGCTTCCCCCGCCGCCTTTGGGCCCGAAGGGGCTTCGGTTGCGTCCAATCGGGTTCGACATGGCCGCGCCCTACTTCTTCAACAGCAGGGGGCCCGTCCCCTTCTTGGGAGCCGATCCGTCGCGGCTGTAGCGCATGGGCGCGTCGACCAGTGCATTGAGACGGTCCATGACGTAGGTCGCCGAGCGCTTCTCCTGCAGCATGACGATGCCCTCGAGCAAGAGATACCGCCGGTACTTCTCGATCTCGAGGATCTGCTGGATCTTGCTCGCGGCCGGGATGAAGACCAGCCGCGCGCCGACGACGCCGTAGAGGGTCGCGAGCAGGGACATGGCCATCGCGGGACCGATGGACGAGGGGTCCGACATGTTGCTCAGCATGATGACCAGGCCGATGAGCGTCCCGATCATGCCGAAGGCCGGGCCGTGGCCGCCCATCTGGTTGAGGATCTGGGCCTGGACCATCTTGCGGTTGAAGCTCGACTCGATGTAGTCGCCAATGAAGAGCCGCAGGTCATGTTCCTTGTAGCCGTTCATGAGCATGTCCATCGCATAGCTCATGTAGTCGTCCTTGTCGGCCTTCTTGGCGAAGTCCTCCTCGACCGCTCCGAGACCGCGCTGGTTCAGGGTCGCCCACTCCACCATCTGCCGGACGTCGTCCCGGAGGGTGGTCGGCTGGATGGGCTGCATGATGAAGAGCCGGCCCAGGCTCGACAGGGTGCGCAGCACGTAGCGGGTGCGGTAGCCGATGAGCGTGGTGGCGAAGATGCCGCCGATGACGATGGCGAAGGACTCCATGTGCCAGAAGATGTGGAAGTCCTTGGTCGCCGACATGATGGCCCAGATGCACAGGCCGAAGCCCAGCAGGATGCCGGCGAGCGTCGAGAGCGAGATCATTGGCATCGAGACAGCCCCCTACTTGAATGCGTAGCCGAAGGTGACCTGGTAGGTCAGCCCGCCGTAGTTGTCGACCGTGTTCGCGAGGCCCGTGACCGGGCTGAAGGTGACGGTCTTCTCGGCCTGGTAGACCATGCCGAGGTTGAGGAACGTCTCCGGGGTGAAGCGCAGCATCAGGCCCGCCTTGCCCGTGGTCTCGTAGGTGGGGTTCGGCTGCTGGAACATCACGGTCTCGCCCGCCCCCAGGTAGAGGTTGACCACGCCGTTGTTGTCCCCGCGCACGAAGAGCGGATCGAGCCGCATGAAGAGCACGGGGGTGACGGACAGGTACGACAGGGGCAGGTTGGGGTTGATGGCGCCCGCGAGGTTGAACTCGCCATCCAGGCCCACGGCCACGTTGTCGGCGAACGAGACGTTGCGCAGCACGGTGGCGCCCAGGGCGGTGATGCCCGCGGGCGAGATCTGGTCGGCAGCGCCCGTGGTCTTGCTCCGGCGCATGGAGTAGCCGGTCATGCCCGTGTAGACGTAAAAGCCGTTGTCCCGGGTGCGGCGCTCCTCGAGCTGGCGCTTCTTCTCGGCATCAAGCTTCGCGAGCTCGTCGGCCTTGGCCTGGGCCTCCTTCATGGCGGCCTGGAGATCGAAGTTGTAGGCAAAGCGGTCGGTCCAGAGGATCTCGCCGTCGCCGACCCGGACCAGCTTGGCGCTCACGAGCACCATGCGATCCTGGATCTGGGGCGCGTACATCATGACCGCATCGGCGCCCACCGACTGGCCGATCGAACGTAGGCGCGCGAGGCTCTCGATGGTGTTGCTCAGCTGGAAGTTGGTGCTGCTGGATTCCACGCGGGTGGTCTTGGCCTCGCGGGCCTCGATCACCTTGAAGCGGCGCAGGCGCAAGAGCTCCTCGTTCAGGCGGTTCTCCACGACGGCCGCCAGGGGCTCGGTCTCGTCCCGCTTGCGCTCGTTGTACAGGAACACGCGGACGACCGTCGGATCGATCTTGGTCACGGTGTCGGGCAAAGACGGGATGACGTAGAGGATCGACTGCGGGTCGGACAGGATCTCGGTCAGGGCCGGGACTTCCCGGGGGGGCTCCTTGGCCTGGGCGGCCTGGGCGAAGCCCAAGAGGCCTACGAGTGCGACGGAGAGGATCTTGCGCATGGTCCTTCCTCTACTGAGCGAGCTGGGATGACGCCCGACGCTTCTTGAGCCAGTCGAGGCTCGCCTTGACGTCGTAGGCGCTGGGATCGAGTTCGAGGGCCTTGGTCCAGGCCGCCTCGGCCTCCGCGTAATCTTTCAGCTTGAAAAGCAGGGACCCGCGGACGGCATGCAGGCTGGCACGGTCCGGATCCTGGCGAATGGCCTCGTCGATGAAGCCCAGGGCCCGCTGGAATTGCCCCAGGGTCGCCAGGCGCTGGGCCTGGTACATGAGGTCGACGGACGGCTTCAGGGGACTCGGACTGGGCGTCGGCGCGGTCGTGGCCATCACCGTGGGCTCGGATGTGGGCTCAGGGCTCGGCTCTACCGTGGGCTCGAGCGTGGGCCGTGCGGGCGCCGGGAAGGGCTCGGGCGTCGCGGTCGGGGTGGGCAGCGGGGTCGGCGTGGCCTGGATCTCGACGTTGATGAAGAAGTCCGGCTGGGTCGTGTCCAGGATCGAGTCGAGGTCGATGCTCGGGCCCTCGCGGCGCAGTCGCAGGCCGCCTTCGGGGGGCGGGGCGTCCGATTTGGGCTTGGGCGAGGCGACGGTCGCCTCGGCGTTGACGGGCGCGGGCGGCATGAGGGCGGCAATCGCGAGCGCCAAACCGCTCAGGGTGCTCGCGAGAAGGATGCGGGAGCGTCTCACCGGACTTCCTCCTGCTTGGGAATCGTCAATTCCTTGACGGCGAAGCGGCCGGCCTGCATGAGCTG
>DATNQJ010000589.1:0-5342 GCA_036704085.1 Stenomitos sp. | reverse complement strand
CAGGTCTCGCCCAAGGACTTCGACGAGGCCAAGGACAAGATCATCCTCGGCGTGCGCCGCAACACCATGCTCGATCCCAAGGAGCGCAAGCTCGTGGCCTTTCACGAGGCGGGGCATGCCATGGTGGCGCACCTGTTGCCGAACGCGGATCCCCTGCGCAAGGTGACGATCATCCCGCACGGCCATGCGCTGGGCGTCACGCAGATGCTGCCGCAGGACGAGAAGTACTCCTTCCCGCGGGCCTATCTGCTCGACAAGATGGCCGTCCAGCTGGGCGGCCGGGCGGCCGAGGAGCTGGTCTTCGGGGAGGTCACCACGGGCGCCGAGAACGATCTGCTGGAGATGACCAAGCTCGCCCGGCGGATGGTCCTGCGCTGGGGCATGGGCGAAAACCTGGGCCCCCAGGCCTTCGACCTGGATGCGGATGCGGGCTTCCTCGGCGGTGAGCTGCCGAGCCTCGAGAAGACGTACTCCGAGGAGACGGCCTCCAAGATCGATCAGGAAGTCAGGCGCCTGACGTCCGAGGCCTACGAGCGGGCCAAGTGGATCCTGACGGAGCACCGGGACAAGCTCGACCGGCTCGCCGAGACCCTCTTGGCCGAGGAGTCCCTGGATGCCCACCAGATCGAGAGTCTGGTCGGCGCCAAGGTGCGCGCGAGCTAGCGGGGTTTGCGACGCCCCACGAAGGCGTAGCCGGCACCCACGATCGCCGTCAGGCCGATCCCGAGGTTGAGCACGACCTCGGGCAGGTCGGCAGAGCCCGCCTGCCAGCCGGTGAGGCCTGCCATGACGCAGAGGCCGCCCACGAAGGCGATCGCGACGAAGATCAGCATCTCGCCCTCCTCTGCTACGTTGACGATGCGACGTAGAGGGATTATGACCGATCTCGCGGGCCTTGAACAGGCAGGCGCTTGAGGGCAGCAGGGTAGACGTTCAGCCCGCTGCCCAGGAGCGTGTCGAAGACGCGGCGCGTCTCGGGGGCCTGGAGGCAGCTCAGGAGGGCTTCGAGCGGGAAGGAGCGCGAGAGCTCCACGTCCGCGGGGTCGAGCTCCAGGCGATGGCGGCGGGCGATCGCCGGATCCAGGTCGGCCAGCTGGTACTTGGGCTGGAGGCAGATGAGGCTGTCGTCGGTGTAGTAGCCGGCGCGGTCGATGGCGGCCTCCAGCCCGCGGGCGCCGGTGACCTTGGCGACCACGATCTTGGGCCGCTCGAAGAGCTCCGGGAAGAGCGGGCGGTAGAGCTCTCGGGGGCGATAGCGCAGGTACTTGCCGCGCCAGCCGAGGACCCCGTCGCGCAGGCAGTCGCCCTTGAGGAGCGGTCGATCGTCCGGCCCCTCCGGGTGGTCCAGGTGGAAGCGGGAAATGGGCACGCCGCGCACGCCCCAGGTGGCGATCGCCACCCGCCCCAGCGGCAGGCCCTCGGCCAGGAGCCGGAGGGCCTCTTCCAGGTCCCGGGCCGAGCGGTCCGTCCGGAGAAGGGTCCCGGGCGCCCGGGTCCAGAGGGCCTGGGGCACCTCATGGTGCTGGGCGGCCTGCAGGGAGACGACGTGGTCGGGGGCGGGCGCCTCTTTGCGGGCGGAGAGGGAGACGGTCGGCACCGAGCAGAAGGCGGGGTTGTCGCGGAGTTCGAGGAGGCTCGTCTGGCTGAGCAGCCTCCGGCGGGTCGGCTCGGCGTACTCCTCGCTCAAAAAGGCCTTGGGCAGCACCAGCCCCAGCCGGCCGCCCTCGGGCAGGCGATCGAGCGCATGCTCCACGAAGCACACGTAGAGGTCGAAGCGGCCGCGCAGCCCGGGGAAGCGCGCGCGCAGCTCCGCGCGCCGGGCGGCCTCCAGCCGCTCGACGTTGAGGAACGGGGGATTGCCGACCACGGCGTCGAGGCCCTCTGGCCAGGCCGACAGGCCGTCGCCCACCTGCAGGCGGCGCATGAGGGCCGTGGGCTCGAGCGCGGGCTCGCCGATCTCGAGCCACAGGCCGAGCACGGCGAGCCCCACGGCGACGGGGTCCTGGTCGCGGCCATGGAGGCAGTCGAGCGCCACCCGGGCGCGAACGGCCGGTGGAGCCCCGGGGGTGAGGTGCCGGAGCGCCGCCACGAGGAAGGCTCCGCAGCCCATGGCCGGATCGAGCAGACGCGGAGCGGGCTGGCCATCGAGGATCGTGCTGGTGAGGCGCGCGGCGATCGCCTCCGGTGTGAAGAAGCTGCCCTGTTGCTTGCGGACCGAGCGCGCCGCGAGCATGCCCTCGTGCATGGTGCCGACCGCATTGAGATCCCATCGGCGCGTGGCCTGGAGCGTCGCGTCGAGGGTCTCCAGGGAGAGCGGCGCGAAAGGCCCCCCGAGGCTCGGATCGAGGAGGGTGCCTCTGAAGCTCGGCGCTCCGGTCATGAGCCATGACTGGAGCGCCGGGAGGCGGGTGGTACCGTGGCGGCTCAGGGCGACCGCGGCGTAATCCGGGGAATCGAGCGGCAGGAGCCCACGGCGCTCGGCCTCGAGGACGAAGGTGAGACGGAGGGCGTCTAGTGCCACCCGAACGAGTTGCCTGAGTTGGGAGTACGCATGGTGCCGTCATACCAGAGCGCGGGGATCGCACTGGTGAAGTCGGTCCACTGGCGCGGGCTCTCGGACGAGGGGGCGAGGCCGTTGACGGTCTGGCGCCAAACCTGTGCCTGGGCCGCTTGGAGATTGCTGCTGAAGGTCTTGAGGTAGGCGATCTGGTTGCCCGTCTGGCTCCACGAGGGGCTGCACTCGAAGATGCTGGCAGAGAGCTCCGAGCGGTTGAGCAGGACCCCCGAGCCGGCGTTTTTGGTCACGTCCTGGACGTAGATGCGCTGGTAGCGCTGCGAGTCCGAGCGAGGGTCCATGACGGGGCCGTTGCGGGTGTAGGCGATCGCGAGGCCGTCCGCCCGCCACTGGGTCTCGAAGGCGTAGTCACGCTGATCCGAGAGGTCCGTGAGCTGCTTGAGGTAGCGCCCATCGGGGATATTGAGCATGTAGAGGTTCCAGGCGGCGACGTTGCTGCCGCTGTTGGAGTCGCCCATGCTGTTCATCTGGGCGCTGACGACCATGGTCGAGACCCGGTCGGAGGCGAGGCTCGGGTTCCATGCCGGGAAGCGCTCGTTGACCGCCGTGTTGGTCACGCGGGTGGGCGTGTTGCCCTCGCCCACCGAGACGCGGTAGACGTCGAATCTTTGGCTGCCACGATCGGAGACGAAGGCGAGCTCCTGCGAGCCGGGGCTCCATGAGGGATCCAGGTTGAAGCCGGTGTTGTCGCTCGGGCTGACGACCGTCTGGATGCGGCCGCCCGCGTCGACGGTGCGAATGGCCGAGACGGGCGAGGTGGGCGAGTAGTCCACGTAGGCGATCATGCGGCCGTCCGGCGAGACGGTGGGCTCGGCGCCCTTGACCTGGGCCCCGTTCACGTTCTTGAGGGGGCGGACGTTGGAGATCTGGAAGCCGTTGTCGTCGGTCGAGACGAGGACGATGTCGCCGTAGCCGTTCGTGTCGGCGTTCTGCACGTGTGCGATGGTCGTGCCGCCCAGGTTGACGGTCAGGACTTCCTTCTTGGTGGTGGTGCCGTCATCGACCATGATGGTGATGCGATCGCCGGTCACCAGGTCGCCGCCGCTGTTCGGGGACTTGGAGGTGTAGGGCGCGTAGTAGGTGAGGACCTTGGACTCGGTGTACTTGTCCGGGTAGATGCGCCCGCGCTCGGCGACCGCCAGGTAACGCAGCGTGCGGCCGGGCAGGGCCGTGGCGTCGACGGTCAGGCGGGTCGAGGTGCCGACGGCCAGGGACGGGTTGTCGAGGTTGGCGTTGACCTGCAGATCGGTCGGCAGCCAGGGACACCCGGCAACGAGCGAGGCCGAGGCCGCGAGGGCGACGGCGATCCCCAGGTGAAGGGCCTTGCGCTGCGTTCCCACCATGTCGCTCCTTTTCAGCATCGGGCGCTCGATCATCGGGCGGCCGGTATCGTTTTCATACCCACCTGGGGCTGGCCGGAAACCCCACCAATCGGCACGTCACGCAGCCCCAGGGCCTTTCGCGTGACCTGCAACGGAGCGATCTGCTGGGGGCCCAGGGGGCGGGCGCCGCCCAGCTGGTGGGCGACGAGCGCCACCTTGGCGGTCTGCTCGACCGTCTCCATGCGGTAGTAGGCCTCGAAGAGGTCGCGCCCGACGGTGACGACGCCGTGGTGATCGAGGATGCAGCAGTCGTAGGTGGTGATGAGCGAGCGGATCGAGTCCGCGACCTCGGGGGTGCCCGGCGTGGCGTAGGGGGCGGTCGGGATGCTGCCCACCGTGAGCACGACCTCGGTGAGGATGGGCTCGGCGAGGGACACGCCCGCCACCGAGAAGGCCGTGGCCGTGGGCGGGTGGGCATGGACGATGGCCATGACGTCGGGGCGCACGGCGTAGATGGCCGCGTGCATGCCGAACTCGCTGGAGGGCTTGAGGGTGCCCGCGAGCTTCTTGCCGTCCAGGTCGACCACCACGAGCTGGTCCGGCGTCAGGTAGCCCTTGCAGACGCCCGAGGGGGTGGTCAAGAAGCGGTTCTGACCGACCCGGCAGCTGACGTTGCCGTCCATGGCCACGATCAGCTCTCGTTCGTAGAGCCGACGGCAGATCTCGACGAGCTGTTTGCGAAGTTCGTATTCGGTAGGCATGGGTCCATTGTAAGCGAGGAAGCGCCTCGGAGCCAGCTTGGGCGGTGCGTGCTCTGGCTCCACCAGGGTGCGACCGAGGGGCTGGCGGGTATAGCTATGGCGGGAGGGTGCCGTGGTACAGACGGACATCGTGGCGCGGCTGGCCGAAGCGGCCGATTATCCGCGCCTCTTGGACATCTTGAAGGCGGGCTGGCCCGGATCCAACGGCTACCATTCGTCGGTGGCCGATCGGTGGGTCAAGGAGTGGCCCGCCATGCTGAAGGACTTCGACGCGCACGTCCTGGTGGAGGCCGCCGGCGTGCTGGTCGGGTTCGCGGGCATACAGTTCCACGAGATCTCCTATACCGGGGGGCTCAAGCGGGCCCTTGCCGATCACTTCCTGTCGCGCGCATGGCCAAGGTCCGAGGCCCTGGGACTGCTTGTCCGGGGGCTTGCCGGGTGGGCGCGGGGCCGGGGGGCGTCACGCCTGACGCTGAACATGGAGCCCGGCGAGTATCAGGAACTCGAGGCGCTGCGAGCAGCGGGCATGTTCCCCGAGCGGGCGGCCATGTTCACCTTCGACTTTCCGACCGAGCCCCTGGATCCGCGGGTGCGCGAGATGCGGCCCGAGGAGCGATCGCAGGTCGTGGAGATGGGCGCGCGGATCGCCGAGTTCCTCTCGGGCTTCCGGGGCTCGCTGTGCGC
>DATNQJ010000588.1:0-15305 GCA_036704085.1 Stenomitos sp. | reverse complement strand
CGAGCCCTGTGGTGCTACGTGTGATACCAAGACAATCTCTTGCTTGCTTGGGGATGTCAAGGGCGCTTGCACGCTCGCGGACGAGCGGATCGCCGGGACGTCTATGAGACAAGCGAGGTTTCGGGTAATCTAGGAACGTCTCGACGAACGGTAGTCCCGGCCCTGGTCGGGTGTCCCCAGTGAAAGAGGAGTCAGTCATGAAGCGTCTGGTGGCCATGTCTTTGGTCGTGCCCGCCCTGGTGAGCGGATGCGCGTTGTTTTCGTCCTTTCTCGACAGCGCCATGAATTCGGCGGGGTCCAAGGCGGGGTCGATGATCGGCGATCGGATGGGGTCGGCGATCGCTGGCTCCGCGACGCGCTACTACATGACCCCCGAGCTCACGCAGGCCTACGCCATGGGCCTCTTCTCGATGCTCTACTACTACGGCGGCTACACCTGGCAGGGGAAGGCCTACAAGCCCGGTGAGTTCACGGTCTGGGAGGGCACGGATCTCTCGCAGGGCGAGCGGTTCGAGAAGGCCTTCCTGAAGAAGGAGGCCGACGGCAAGGAGTGGTGGCGCGTCCGCTCGTCCAAGCGCGACGGCTCCGAGGAGGCCATCGTCGAGGCCCTCTTCTCGGTGCCGGACAAGTCGGGCGTCCAGCAGATCGTCCGCATGCGCGCCAAGTTCCCCGGGCAGGACGCCGTCGCGGAGGTGCCCATCACCGAGGAGAACAAGGGCTCGTGGACCCTGCGCCCCTCGGCCCGCCTGACCGAGGATAGCCTGAAAGGCGCGACGGTCGGCGTCGAGACGGTGAAGGTGCCAGCCGGCAGCTTCAAGGCCCGCCACGTCCGCTACGCACACGGCACGGGCTCGGTCGATTGGTGGCTGAGCGACGAGGTGCCGGGCGGGGTCGTCAAGTACAGCGTCAGCAGCGAGGACGACGGCAAGGTCGAGACGGGGGTGATGCAGCTCTCGAAGATCGGCGCCGCCGCCAAGATGCTCGGCAAGTAATCGCCAACAAGCCCGCCGGAAGTCCGGCGGGCTTGTTGCATGGGAGGGAAGGGGTGGCTCAGTACGTCACCGGATCGTTGGGGGCTCCGGCGGCCAGCCAATCCAGCACGTCCTTGGCCTGCTGGGGCGTCAGGAGGTCCTTGGCGTTGTCGTTGACCATGGTCTTGAGCGTGACCTTCTTGGTCGAGTCGTACGCCCAGGTCCCGAGGTCCGGATAGGTGACGCCCTTTTCCTTGAGGTGGCACTCTTGGCACTGCGACATGCGGGTGACGGGCTGAACGTTCTTCGAATAGGTCCGGACCTTGACGTCCTGGACCGCCACGATACGGTTGGTGCAGCCGGTGGCGGACACGAAGACGGCAAGGACGGCGACAAGGGGCAGGGTCTTCAAGACTAGTCCTCCGAGGTGCGGATGATGCGGCGGCGGGGGAAGAAGGGCGCATCGAAGTGGGCGTGGTACTCAAGGCCGACCCTCCAGGTATCGCTACCCGGCGAGAAGGTCCGCCCGTAGGTCGTCCCGGGCCCCATTCGACCGACAAAGAGCACGAGCACGTGCGGGGTGTCCGGCATCCACCACTGGAGGCCGGTCGACCAGTTGAAGCCATTGGCGGCGACCACGCTCTGATCGAGCGGGGCCACCACGTCGCCGACCAGGTTGAGGCCCGTCATGAGCTCGTAGGAGGCCCCGACGCCCGCGGCCGTCATCCAGCCCGGATTGTTGTAGTCCCCGACGTAGGAGAAGTAGCGGCCGACCAGCCCGATGCCCAGTTTCGGCAGGACGTTGTTCCTGGAAACCGTGAGCTCGCCGATGGCGCTGCCCGTCAGATGGGTGGTGTAGCCCACCCGAGCCGTGAGGGCGACAGGCGCCCCGTCGTACTCGTCCAGGATCTGGTAGCGCACCCCGACGTCTCCATCGAGCGGGTGGTTGCGGGTCGACGTGAAGAGGTCCACCGTCACGTTCTTGGTGAGCCCCAGGCCCATCACGAAGGCCGGGGCGCTGTCCGAAGGGAACTCGGCGCCGTTGAAGCGGTGCGTCAGGCGCATGTACATTTGTCCGCGCTTGGCGTTGAGCGGCGACTGGATGTTGGGCGTCCCGTAGTCGAACGGGTCCGCATAGGCCGGAAACGCCCCGGCCAGCACGGCGAGGCCGGCGAGGAAGGCAATTGGTCTCATCGAGTTGGTTCCTAACCCTTACTGCTTGACTTTGGTGCGGACGTAGTCGCTCCACTCGGGCGGGACGTCACCGAAGCCCTTGTTGGGAAGCGTCGAGATGAAGCTCACCAGATCGAGGACGTCGTCGTCCGACAGGTCGAGCCCGACGTCGTCATCCAGGTGCTTGAGCACCTTGGCGAGCAGCTTGTTCTCGCTGATGCTCGCCACGCGTTCGGTCAAGTTGGGTACGACCTTGCCCCGGACCACCAGGCCGGTGGTGAGGCCCTTGGGATGGCAACTCATACATGCCTGGGCGTTGGAGCCCTTGGTCAAGAAGAGCTTCTTGCCTCGGATGGGATCTCCGTCCAACTTGGCGGATACTGGGAGGGCCAGCAGCAGCACAAGCGAAACGGCGATGAACGCGGCACTCTGCCGCTTATGCGTCGTCATTTCATTCCTCCGTGGCGTTGGAATCGAGGTCCAATCGGCTTTTTGCCTTATACCTCATTTGCGATCGCTTAAAAGCCCGTTTGCGAGACGAGGGCTAATGGGTATAAGTTCCACGCCACCCGCACGTCTAGGAGGTTATGAGTGCAAAACAAGATTCCTGCTTTCTTCGCAGCTGCTGTGCTGGTCGGAGGCGTTGCTGTGTCTGCCTGTACGGCGTCCAACCCGACGGGGACCTCGTCCAGTCCGGCGCCCACGACCATGACCGAGGCCCAGTTGATCGAGCGCGGCAAGTACCTGGCCGTCAACGGCGAGTGCATCGCTTGCCACACGCCCATCGGCGCGCAGGGTCCCGACATGACCAAGGTCGGCGCGGGCGGCAATGCCTGGCTCACCCCCACTGTTGGTATCGGCATCTCGGCCAACCTCACCCCCTACGAGGGGAGCAAGGTCAAGACCCTGTCGGCCGCCGACCTGGCCGCTTACTGGAAGGAGACCACGTCGAACGCCAACGGGACGCCCAAGCTCCTGCCTCCCATGCCTCCTATGACCGATTACTCGGATGAGGACCTCACGGCGATCGCGGCCTACTTCAAGTCCTTGCCCGTGCAGGCCGAGAACTCCAAGCAGAAGTCGTTCGTCTTCGCGGCCCACAATACGGGCGACACGGATTGGCCTCAGCCTGCCGGCGACGCGACGGCCAGCAATGGCTTCGTGGTGCCCGGTTCCTACGAGGCCGTGGCGAACTTCCCGGCACTCACGCAGGACGTGATCGACGGGCAGATCACGGCTGCCAAGGCGGGCCACTAGTGAATGCCGCCCCCGGCACGGCGCAAGGCCGTGCCGGGGGACCGGCTTTTTGGGCCACAAGGGGCGAGCGGGGGTACGTCCCGCTCGGCTGACCAATTGAAGGGATTCTTCGGTCTCATGCGCTTAAAACAACTGTTCGCCGGAGGGAAGAACACGGCCGCGTTTCTGGGGGGAACGGTCGGCCTGATCGCCATCATGGGCGTGCTCGGATGGTCGATCTTCAGCTCGTTCAAGGGCATCGACAGCTCCCTCGAGGAGCTCATCACGTCGAGCAACAACAACCAGTCTGCCTCGTACCTGGTCACCAACTTCCTGAAGGGTGAGCGCCTCCAGGGGCAGTACCTGATGGCCAAGACGCTCGAGGAGCGTCACAAGATCTTTCCCGAGCTGTCGGACGTCTCTTTGGACGTGCGCGCGGCAACCCGGGCCCTGGTCCGCTTCTACGCCACGCCCGAGCAGAAGGAGCGCGTCAACACCAAGATTCGCCCCCTGATCAGGCAGTGGACGGACCTGAACGACGAGCTCATCGAGCTGGTGGATTCGGGCAAGGCCGCGCAGGCCATCGAGCTCAAGAACACCAAGGGCCTGGCGCTCACCGACGCGATCCTGGACTTCATCTTCAACGAGCTGACCGAGGTCAACGAGAAGATCATCGAGGCCCAGCACGCGGAGGCCAACCGCAAGATCAAGCGCGCCATCGAGCAGCTGCTCGTGGGAAGCCTGCTGATCGGCCTGGTGGGGATCGCCTTCGTCGTCCTCGTCGCCATGCGCTTCCGCCAGATCGAGCTGCTCAAGGAGAAGCAGCAGACCCGCATCATGCAGATGGGCAAGGAGATGGAGATCGCCACCCGCATCCAGACGGCGCTCATCCCCCAGAACATCTCGGTCGAGGGCTACGACGCCACCCTGGATCTGATCACCGCCACCGAGGTGGGCGGCGATCTGATCGACATGGTGCCCATGCCCGAGGGCCGGTTCTGGCTCGCGGTCGGCGACGTGACCGGTCACGGCCTCACGCCCGGCCTGGTCATGATGATGGCCCAGAGCATCTTCACGGGGCTGGTCATGGATCGGCCGGACGCGCAGCCCAGCGACATCATCATCCAGCTGAACCAGGCCTTGCACCAGAACGTCAAGTACCGCCTGTGCAACGACAACTACATGACCCTGCAGCTCATCCGCTATCTGGGCGAGGGCCGCTTCGTCGGGGCCGGCATGCACTGCGACATCCTGATCTACCGCGCGGCGACCAAGACGGTCGACCGCATCGAGACGCCGGGCTTCTGGACCGGCTTCATCGATGACGTCCGGGATCTCACGGTGGACTACGAGTTCGAGATGGGGCCGAACGACCTCATGCTGCTCTACACCGACGGCCTCATCGAGGCCAAGAACGCCGAGGACGAGCAGTACGACATGGACCGCCTCGAGGCCGCCCTCATCAAGTACGCGCACCAGCCCGTGGAGGGCATCAAGGCCAGCATCCTCGCCGAGGTCAAGGAGTGGATGCACGAGCAGCTGGACGACATCTCGATCATGGTGCTGCGTCGCCAGACGCTCGTCACCACCACGGCGACGGCCGAGCCCGTCGCCTAGCGACCCGCCCAGCGTTCCTCACGCCAAAGGGCCCCGGGGCAACTGCCCCGGGGCCCTTTGCGAGTGGGTCTAGCGCGGTTCGGTGATGACCGCCCCCTTGGAGAGGTGGGTGATGGCCTTCAGGCTGGTCTGCTGCCAGGTGATCTTGCGCGAGTAGACGATCTTGATCGGGTAGCGCTTGTCCTCACCGAGGTCCAGCTGGCGCATGATCCACTTCAGCAGCGACTTGATGCCGCTGGAGTTGAGGAAGTTCAGCTCGGTGAAGTCGGCCTCGACCTTGGGGACCCGCTGCTCGAGCACCTGGGAGTGGACCTTGTCGAACAGCGGATCCAGGAACTCCGAGGGGTTGAGGTGGTCGATGGTCCCGACGAACTTGAGGAGCACTCCTCCGTCCGACTCGTTGAGCACCTGGATGGTCGTCTTTTCCAGATTAAGCGGCTCGATATCGATGGGCATTAGTTCACCGCTCCTTTCAAGTCGTCGGGCAAATGGAAGATCGCTTGGACACTGACGATACCGTTTTCGGTGCTGAGCTTCAGCTCGGCCTCGCCCTCGGCGCGGATCCGGGCCAGCCCGAGCTGGCTCTTGTCGCTTTCGAGGCTGGCCGACATCTTGTTGATGTACATCTCCATGGGATCGCCCTGGCAGACCACGTCGAACTCCTCGCGGAGCACGTCCAGGTGGGAGGGATCCGCGTGGTTCTCGACGGTCACGAGCACCCGGTCGTGCTGGATGTGCATGGTGCAGTTGACGGGCGAGTCCTGAGTGACGGAATACTTGACGGCGTTTTCCAGCAGTTCGTGGGCGCACATGGCGATCCGGTCGGAAAGGTCCGAGTCACCGAATGACTGGCCGCAGAAGCTCGCCATGAAGATGCGAGTGCTCGAAATGAGGTGCCACCATTGCGGACTGAAGGTTATGGAGGCACCGATATCGGTCGTGGTTAGAGCCATGGGGTCTCCTTGTCGGTCATGGTGAGTTGCTCAGCCGTGGGCAACTCTTGGTCCAGAAAGCGCCGGATCAGGTCCGGATCGAAGGCCGAGCCGGCCAATCGGAGCAAGGTCTCTCGCGCCTCGGCCTCCGTCCGGGCGGGATGACCGTGGCTGGGATGAAGCAGGATGTCATAGGCGTTGCAGATGGAGAGGATGCGGGCCGCCATCGGGATCTGATCGCCCTTGAGGCCCTCGGGGAAGCCGGTGCCGTCCAGGCGTTCGTGGTGGTAGAGCACCGCTTCGCGCATGGGGGCGAAGCCACGAATCCGGTTCAGGAGGGCCGTCGCCGTGACCGAGTGGCGGTTCATCAGGCGCCGGTCGTCGTCAGTCAGGCTGGCTTCGGGCGCTTTGAGGAGGGCCTCGGGAATCGCGATCTTGCCCACGTCATGCAGCAGGCCTGCCAGGTAAAGTGCCTCGATGCGCTCGGCGGGCAGCCCCAGCGTCGTGCCGAATTCGCGCGCCAGGTGGGCGACGGCGCGGCCATGCCGCCCGATCTCGGCATCCTTGGCCTCCATGGCCATGCAGAGGGCCTGGGCGATCTCGAAGAGGGTCTCCTTGCCCTGCTGGGACATGGACTGGGCCACCTCGAGGCTGAGCGGCTCCTCGGAGTTGATGCAGGTCCGGTTGCGGCCCGCCTTCTTGGCGCGATAGAGGGCCTGGTCGGCCTCCTCGATCAGGTCCTTGGGGGAGGTCATGTGGTGCCGCAGCGTGGCCAAACCGATGCTCGTCGTCAGCTTGAACGTCACGCCCAGGTGCGAGGCGATCTCGGCCGCCTCGACGCGCTGACGGATCCGCTCGGCCAGGATGAAGGCGCCGTCCTCTTCGGTATGGGGCAGGACGATGGCGAACTCTTCGCCGCCGAAGCGGGCCGCCAAATCGGAGGTGCGGATGCAGTCCCGGAGGATGGCTCCGGTGACCTGCAGGGCTTGATCGCCCGCCTGGTGCCCGTAGGCATCGTTGATGTGCTTGAAGAAATCCAGATCGATCAGGAGCAGACTGAGCGGATGGCCATATCGCTGGCTCTCGGCGACCTCCTGATCCAAGCGCTGGGTGAAGAAGGCCTTGGTCGCCGTCCCGGTGAGCGCGTCCTTGAAGGCGATATCGCGCGCCTCTTCGGCTTGCCGGTACGCCTCCTCGTAGAGGTCGTAGAGGCCCAGGGCGGCGTCGGCTCGCTTTTCGGCAGACACGGCCTGGGCCTGGGCCTCCTCGTAGAGGTCGTAGAGGCTCAAGGCGGCCTCGGCCCGCTTCTCGGCGGACATGGCCTGTAGCTGGGCCTCCTCGTAGAGGTCATAGAGGCTCAAGGCGGCCTCGATGCGCCGTTCGGCCTCGTCGGCCTGCCGTTGGGCCTCCTCGTAGAGATCGTACAGGCCGAGGGCCGCATCGAGTTGCTTCTCGGTGGACTCGATCCGGGCGCCGATCTCCTGCTGGTCCCGATCCTTCTGCTGGAAGGCGAGGGCCGCCGCTGCCAGGGGGCACCAGAGGTTCATGGCATGCAGGCGATCGTCGGGAAGGTGGCCGGTCCCCTTGGCGACCAGCACGCCGAGCGTCATGCCGAAGGCCTGCAGCGGAGCGGCGACTACCCACTCCTCCGGGCCGTCGAGCCGGACCGGGCTGCCTGTCGCCACGGCCTGCGCGGCCGCGTCGTGGCCGAAGATGGGCACCGGCGCTCCCGTGCGGCTGAGGGCCGGGGATTCGCCCGGCGTCGCCTCGAGGATGAGGCAAGCAGCCGAGCCGTCCAGGAGGGTCAAGGCCCCCTCCAGGATCATCCCCGGGAGTTGCTCGGAAGGTGGAGTGGCCAGCAGCGGCTTGGAGAGATCAAGGAATAAACGATCGTTGGTGTTCAGCAGCATAACCCTTTTACAGACTGGACGTGCGGCGGAGTGACTATCGCTCGTAGTGCCTACATACCCATCCGGGAGGGCGGTAAACACGGTAGGGGGGCGACAAACCTCCATCGGTTGGGTATAAACAGTCGGGCGTACCGGCCCTCCTATTCCTTAGGAGGTGTCCGCCCCCAATCTGGTTCCGAGACAAGCACCCGAAAGCCGGCCCGTGGAACATTTGCCTCTTGCTCTACCAACATGGCCCCCGCTGGATGGGGCGAGCTCAGATGAGCTCGCGCACTTCGCGGCGGCGTACCAGGCCCTGAGCGGCGTCGAGTCGCGGGCGGACCTGCTCTCCGCCCTGCTCTTGGTGACGGTCCGTCTGACCGGTGCCCGGAGGGCCGTTCTCGCGGATGCGGCCGGCGAGGTGCTGGCCGCCTATCCGGACGCGCCGGACGAGGCTGCGCCGGCGTTGGCCCTCGAAGTTCCGGAAGGGCTGTATCCGCTCCCCGATCACCCGGGCGACTGGATCTGGCGGTTCGACCTCGCGGGCGCTCCCTTGGCCATGCGCTTGGAGGCTCCGTCGGGCATGCCGGCCTTGGCCAATCGACCGACGCTCGGCCTGATCATGGGAGTGGCGTCCGAGCGCGATCGCTTCCTGCATGTCCGTCACGAGGCCGAGGAGGCGCAAGCGGAGGCGAAGCTCGCCCACGAGCGCCAGATGGAAATGGCGCTCGACCTGTACGATCTCTACGAGGAGGCCCAGCAGCAGGCCATCACGGATGGGCTCACGGGCCTTTCGACTCACGCCTTCTTCCAGCAGCGTTTTGCCGACGATTTCCACGAGAGCGTCGACAACCAGCAGGAGCTCTGCCTCCTGCTGTTCGACCTGGATCACTTCAAGTCGATCAACGACCAGCACGGTCACCAGGCGGGCGACGTGGTACTCAAGGAAGCGGCCGCTCTGATCAAGGGGAACATGCGCCTCACGGATCTGGCCGCGCGCTACGGGGGCGAAGAGTTCGCCGTCATCCTGCCCCAGACCTCGGTGGACGAGGCCTGGGCGCTTGCCGAGCGCCTGCGTGAGGAGCTAGCAGCCCTCGAGATCCCCATCAACCCCGAGCGCAAGCTCACAGTGACCGCGAGCATCGGCCTGGCTCATCGCCTGCCCACCGACGCGAGCCCCAAGGAACTCATCAAGCGGGTGGATACGGCCCTTTACGCGGCCAAGAACGGCGGGCGCAACCGGGTGGTGCGCGCCCAGGCGGCCAATGTGGCGGCCGTGAACGCGATCGGCGCGCCCCGCAAGGGCTCGCAGGAGATGTTCCTGGCGCTCGCCCGGGCGCTGTCGGCGGCCATTGAGGCCCGCAGTCCCATGCTGCATGGCCATTCGGAGGCCGTGGGAGAGCTCGCCCTGCGCATGGGCAAGGCCCTCGGTCTGCCGCCCGAGAAGCAGGAGGCCCTGATGATCGCGGGCATGCTGCACGACGTGGGGATGCTCGCCCTGTCGGACTCGGTGCTGCAGTCGAAGGAGCTCACGGAAGCGGAATGGGCCCAGATGAAGGAGCACCCCCGCACCGGGGTGGCCATCCTGTCCAAGTTCAGCTCCTTCTCGGGCCTGCGAGAGGCCGTGCTCTACCACCACGAACGGTGGGATGGAAAGGGCTATCCCGAGGGCCTCAAGGAGGAGGCGATCCCCCTTAGCGCCCAGATCTTGGCAGTCTGCGACACGTACGATGCCATGCTCCGCAGCGGCTATGCCTTCGGCCGCCTCATGAGCCCGGAGGCGGCCATGGCGGAGCTGCGGCGCTGTGCCGGCACCCAGTTCAATCCTCAGGTCGTGGACGTCCTCCTGTCGGTCGTCCGCCCCTTGGAATAACCCCATGGCATCAGCTGCATGGAAAGGAGAATGGTTCGGCATGGATCCCGCTGCGGTGATCCGCTCCCTGGCTCAGGCGGCTCGGCTGGCCGACGAAGGGGCGTTCTTCGAGACCCTGTCGAGTGTTCTGGCCAACGTGCTCGGGGCCGATACGATCCTCCTGGCGGCCACCGACGGCAAGGGGGGACTCGAACTGCTCGCCTTCGAGGGGGAGGGGGAGCCGCCAGCACTTGGGAGCGATTGGCTGCAGGCCGAGGAGTCCATGCTGCCGGGGGTTGGCGCCACCGACGGGGCCGTGGTGCGTGTCCGGCGTCTGAACGACTTGAAGGACGAGCCCCTCGGGGTGCTCATCGTCCGCTATGACCGGGATGGGGCCGGAGACCTCGCGGACGAGATCCTGGATCTCGCCGCCATGGCCTCCACCCGGCGCCTCGAGTTGCGACGCGCGCGCGAGCTGATCCGGAGCATGTCCGTCAATGACGCCTTGACCGGTCTGTCGAACCGGGTCCGCTTCGACGATCGCCTCGCGATCGCCCTGGCGACGGCTCGTCGATATGAGCGCCTGCTTGCCGTCATGTACCTCAACCTGGACCGCTTCAAGGTGGTCAACGACTCGCTCGGCCTGTCTCAGGGCGATCGCCTGCTCGCCGCGGTCGCCGAGCGCCTCGCCTCGAGCGTCCGCGATGCCGATACCGTGGCGCGCATCGGCGGCGACGAATTCTGCATCCTCCTCACCGAGGTGGCCGAGCCGCAGGCCGTGCTCAAGGTCGTGCAGCGGATTCGCGAGGCCTTCGCCCGCCCCTTCTCCCTGCCGGGCCAGGAGGTGTTCATCACGGTCAGCATCGGCGTCAGCCTCTTTCCGGGGGATGGCACCGAGGCGAACGACCTGGTCCGCCATGCCAACGCGGCCATGGTCCGGGCCAAGGAGCAGCGCGATCACTTCCAGTTCTACACGTCCTCCCTGCGCTCGGATCCCCAGGCCCAGTTCGCACTGGAGAGCCACCTGCGCAAGGCCCTGGAACGGGAGGAGTTTCGCCTCTTCTACCAGCCACAGGTCGATCTGAGGACGGGGCGGCTGATGGGGGCCGAGGCGCTCATCCGCTGGATCCATCCCGAGCTGGGCCAGGTCCCCCCGTTGAAGTTCATTCCCCTCGCTGAGGAGACGGGTCTCATCCTGCCCATCAGTGAGTGGGTCCTCAAGACGGCCTGCCAGCAGGCGGTCGCCTGGCAAGAAGCAGGCCTACCGCCCATTCGAATGGGAGTGAACCTGTCGGGTCGGCAGCTCAAGCAGCCGAACTTCATCGTGGCCGCCGCGCGCCTGATGACCGAGGCGGGCATCGCGCCCGAGTACCTGGACTTCGAGCTCACCGAGAGCATCCTCATGGAGCAAGGCGGCGTGACGGCCGAGACCCTCGAGATGCTGCGCCGGATGGGCATCCACCTCTCCATCGACGACTTCGGCACGGGCTACTCGTCCTTGAGCTATCTCAAGCGCTTCCCCATCTCGTCGCTCAAGATCGACCGTTCCTTCATCCGGGACATGGGCACGAGTCCCGAGGACGAGGCGATCGTCAAGGCGATTCTCGCCATGGCGCACAGCCTGCAACTGTCGGTGGTGGCCGAGGGTGTCGAGAACCAGGCCCAGCTGGACTTCCTCACGGAGCACGGGTGCGAGGTCATGCAGGGCTACCTGGTCAGCCCGCCCGTTCCGAGCGAGGAGTTCGTGCGCTTCCTCGCGCAGCCGCAACTGCTGGCGCCCGCCGAGGAGCGGTTCCGGGTCTAGCGGGGCGTCGCCTCGATGGCCCCGATCATGCGGCCCGAGCGCTCGCCATCCCGGCGATACGAGAAGAAGTGCTCGGCGTCGCAGTGGGTGCACATGCCGCTCACGTGAATCTCGCCCACGCCGGCCTGGGCCAAGAGCTGGCGGTTGGCCTCCTGCAGGTCCACGTAGGCCGCCTCCCCCTCTTGCCGGGTGAAGGCCGCGGGCTCGGGAAAGCCGCCGAGGGCCGTGACGACCTCGGAGCCCACCTGGTAGCAGCAGCCCTTGATGGACGGCCCGATGGCGGCCACGAGATCCCCCGGGTGCGTGCCGTAGCGCCGACCCATGGCGGCGATGGCCGCGAGCACCGCCCGCTCGGCCGTCCCGCGCCAGCCCGAGTGCACGGCCGCCACGGCCCCGGTCACGCGGTCCTCGAGCAGGATGGGCACGCAGTCTGCGACGAACACGCCGATGGGCACGCCCGGCCGGTCCGTGATGACGGCGTCCCCCTTGGTGCCAGGCTCCATGGGGGCCTCGTTGACGACGGCCCCGTGAATCTGGTGGCCGACGTGCAGGGCCGTCGCGAAGCCGCCTGCCTGGCGGAAGCGCTCGCGGTTCTCGAGCACCCGCTCGCGCTCGTCACCCGATGACAGCCCCAGGTTCAAGGAGCCATACGCCCCCTCGCTGATCCCGCCGTGGCGGGTCGAGAAGGCGTGCTGGCTCGTGAGCGCCGTGCAGCGCACGAGCTTGAGACCGCGCTGGGTGACGATCTCGAAGCCCATGGCGCTAGAGGGCCTTGTGGAAGACGAGGATGGCGCGCTTCTCCTGGAAGCCCACCCGCTCGTACATGGCCTTGGCGTGGTCGTCATGACCGTCGACCACCAGCTCGAGCACCGGCAGCTCGTTCGCCTGGGCGAACTGGGCGGCCTTGAGCAGGATGCCGTAGCCGACGCCCTTGCCGCGATGCTCGGGCAAGACGCCGAACTCGAAGATCCGGGCCGCGCCGTCCAGGGTCTCGACGTCCTGCTGGCGATCCAGGAGGACCGTCGCCACCGCCACGTCCGCCTGGCCGTGCGAGACGAAGAAACAGCCCTTGGGGTTGAAATCCGGACGCTGCTTCCAGCGCTCCAGCTCCTCCTTGCTCACCGGGGCGAAGTCCCAGTTGTCGGCGAACGAGGCGTTCAGGAGGTCGAGGAAGGCGCCTTCGTCGATGCCCTGGCGGAAGGTCCGGAAGGTGTAGCCCTCGGGCAAGGTGGGAGCCGGCAGCTCCGTGAGGCTCGTGTGACGGAGCTTCCAGAAGTAGCGGACGAGCTGGAAGTGGTGCTTGAGCAGGAAGGTCTGCGAGCTCACCACACCCGCCGGGATGGCGATGCTCAGGTAGCGGCCGCCCCACTCGGTGGCCTTGGCGGTCGCGGCCTCGAGCAGCTTGGCGCCGATGCCGTCGCGCTGGAAATCCGGGTGGACATGCAGGCCGTCGATGTTGATGCGGCCCTGGGCCATCAGGGAGGGATCGGTGTAGATGTGCACGTAGCCGCGCACCTTGCCGCCCACATCCGCGACCAGGATCTCGCTGGTCAACTCGAGGTCGGTGGCCTCGGAGGGCGGACGCACGCGATCGACCGTCATCGAGTAGAAGTCGGTCGATACGGCGATCGAGGCGTTGCGGATCTCGGCGACCTGGGGCAGGTCGCCGATCTCGAACTTGCGGATCCGGACCTCGCTGGTCCCGGGCTGAGTAAGGGTCTCCATTGAACCTCCTCGGACGTCCCCGTCCCGTTGACGATCGGCCTAGTGCGTGCCGACCAACTCGCTCACCACTCCCACGCAGCGATCGCACAGCGTGGGGTGCTCCCGGCTCTCGCCGACCGAGGGCGAGTAGACCCAGCAACGTTCGCACTTCTCGCCCGGCGCCTTGGCGACCGTCACCATCAGGTCGCCCTCGACCATGGCGCCCTCGGGCGCCCGATCTCCGACCACCCGCACGACGGCTTCCGAGACGATGAGGACCTTGGCAAGGCTCGCGCCCAGGCTCAACAGCAGGTCCTGGACCTCGGCGGTCCGAGGCACCAGGGTCACGCTCGCCTCGAGGCTGCCGCCGATGACCTTGGCCTGGCGGGAGGCCTCGAGCGCCTTGTTGACCTGCTCGCGCAGGGCGATGATCTGCTCCCAGCGCTTGGCGAGGGCCTCGTCGCGGAAGTCCGCGTTGACCGTGGGCCAGTCGAGCAGGAACACGCTCGGCTCGGAGCCCTTCTGGGCGGCGGGCAGGTAGGTGTAGATGTCCTCGGCCAGGTGCGAGAGCACCGGCGAGACCAGGCGCATGAGGGCCGAAAGGACCTGGTACATGACGGTCTGGGCCGCGCGGCGGTCCTGCGAGCTCGGGCTCGAGGCGTAGAGCCGGTCCTTCAGGACGTCCAGGTAGAAGCTCGAGAGGTCCACCACGCAGTAGTTCTGGATGACCTGGTAGAAGCGGAAGAACTCGAAGCGCTCGAAGGCGCCCGTCACCTCGGCGACGATCTCCTGCAGGCGGTGCAGGGCGTAGCGATCGAGCTCGCCGAGCTCCGCGTAGGGCACCGTGTGGCGCGCGGGCTCGAAGTCCGCCAGGTTGCTCATCAGGTAGCGCGCGGTGTTGCGGATCTTGCGGTAGACCTCGGACTGCTGCTTGAGGATGACGTCCGAGACGCGCATGTCGCTCATGTAGTCCACGCTCGAGACGTAGAGCCGGAGCACGTCGGCGCCGTACTGCTTGATGACCTCCAGCGGCTCGACCGAGTTGCCCAGGGACTTGGACATCTTGCGGCCCTGGCCGTCCATGGTGAAGCCGTGCGTGAGCACCGTGCGGTACGGGGCCTTGCCACGCGTGGCGATGGAGGTCAACAGCGACGACTGGAACCAGCCGCGGTACTGGTCGGCACCCTCCAGGTAGAGGTCCGCCGGATAGGAGAGCTCGGGCCGCGCCTCGAGGACCGCCGACCAGCTCGAACCCGAGTCGAACCAGACGTCCATGATGTCCTTTTCCTTGCGGAAGGCCGTGCCGCCGCACTTGGGGCAGCTCGTGCCCGCGGGCAGGAACGCATGGGCCTCGTGCTGCCACCAGGCATCGGCGCCTTCGGTCTCGAAGCGCTTGGCCACCGCCTCGATGGTCTCGGGGGTGATCAGAGGCTCGTTGTCGTGCTCGCAGTAGAAGACGGGGATGGGCACGCCCCAGCTGCGCTGGCGCGAGATGCACCAGTCCGAGCGGTCGGCGACCATGTTCGAGATGCGGACCTCGCCGAAGCTGGGGATCCACTGGACGTCCTTGATGGCATCCAGGGCCGCCTGGCGGAAGCTGTCGATCGACGCGAACCACTGCTCGGTGGCGCGGAAGATGACCGGGTGCTTGCAGCGCCAGCAGTGCGGGTAGGAGTGGCTGAACTCCTTGTGGCCCAGCAGCACGCCGAGCCGGCCCAGCTCCTCGATGATGACAGCATTGGCCTTGCCGTAGTGCTGGCCCGCGACCAAGGGACCCGCCGCCTCGAGGAAGATGCCGCGGTCGTTGAGGGGCGCGAGCACGTCCAGGCCGTACCTCTGGCCGACCTCGTAGTCCTCCACGCCGTGCCCGGGTGCGGTGTGGACCGCGCCGGTACCGGACTCGGTGGTGACGTGGTCGCCCAGGATGACGGGGCTCGTGCGGTCCAAAAAGACGTGCCGGTAGCGGGCGCCCTCGAGCGCCGTGCCGGGGAAGCCGCCGTCCAGGCGCTTGGCCGAGAGGCCCGTCTCCGCGAGGAACGACTCGACCAGCTCGTTGGCGACCACCAGGTAGCCGTGCTCCTGGGTGTCGAGGACCACGTACTCGATGGTGGGACCGAGCGCGATCGC
>DATNQJ010000587.1:0-3817 GCA_036704085.1 Stenomitos sp. | reverse complement strand
ATGAGGCGACCTCCAGATCTTGCCAGTCATCTTGGCCAAAGTCGAGCCTGAAGCACTGCGGCGGCAACGAGCGGGCGATGGTCGCCGGCCTGCTCCGGCACCTGACCCCGGAGATGCTCCTGCTTTTGGACCGTGGTTTCTTCAGCTACGAACTGTGGCGTGCGTGTGCCCGTTCACAGTGGAGTTAATAGCGTAATGCACAATGGGGTCGGCGCGTACCGGTCCCTTCACCGATGAGAGTGCATCGGCCCTCTCGGCATCGTTCTTCTCTCGGCTGTCCCCTCCGCGCAGGACCTCCCCTGGATCTGGAATGGGACGCTTGCGACGGCCTTCGACCTGTTGGCTTCCCGGTCACCACGGACCTTGCACCCGAGGGCTCGGCCGGCCTGTTATCGCCCTTGACTCCTTATTCGCTTGGCAACAACGTCGGGGCCTCTTCCCCATGGAACCACGCCGTCACTGCCGCCTCCAGGTACGCGAACACCGATCGGCCTTGTTGACTGCACGTCGCCATCACCGTCCAGATCCGCTCACACCACCGCTTTCCCCGCTCCCCCCGCGTCCCCTGCGTGATTCCCCGGTCGATCACCACGAACCGGATCGCCTGCTCCGCCAGGTTGTTCGTCGGTTCGATCCCCGGCTCCGTGATGAACCGGAAATAGCTCGCCCCATGCATCTCCAGCCGCTTCGCCACGTTGCTGCTGGCCCGCGTCGCCGGCACGCTCGATGTCCCGCGCCGCAGCACCTCGTCCCGCGCCGTCTCCAGCCGCCTCCGGAACTCCCACTCCGTCCACTCACCCCGGCGGTGGATCACCGCGAAGAGGCCACGCAACGCCTCGCGCAGGGCCTCCCCGTACGCCCGATCCCGCACGTCGGGCAGCGTCGTGAGGTACTTCACATCGCGGATCAGATGCGCCGGGCAGAACTGGAGCACTACGCCGAACTCACGATGGTAGCGGCGATAAGCCGAGAAGTAATCGCATCCCAGCACACCGTCGAACTCCGCCCCCAGCACAGCGATCAACACATCGGCGCCGCGCGTCGGGTCGATCTTGAACAGCGTGTACAGCCCGGCCCGGAAGCACCAGGTCCACTGCTGTTGCCCGCTCCGCTTGTGCCCGGTCTCGTCGACATTGAGCACCGCCTGCCCGGGCAGATCGCGGAGCAACTCCTCATAGGGTCGTTCCAACGCCCGGCTCACCTTGCCGACGATCCGGGACAACTGCCCGCGCGAGATGGTCAGTCCGATGACATCACGGACGAACTTGCGGATGGTCGAATACGAGGCGTGGCAGGCGCCCTTGAGGTAGGCGATGACGGTGGTCAGCCGCGGCCCGGTCAGGCCGCCGCGCGCGATCGGCAGTGGCAGCGGGGCGTAACATTCCTTGTGGCAATGGGGGCACCATCCCGGATGGCTGCGATGCTCATGGATCTCCAGGGGTACGGCGGCGATCTCGACCTGCTGGACCACGATGGGCTCGGCGTCGTCGGTCAAGAGCAGATGGCCGCCACAGGGACTGTCAAAAAATAACTTGAACGATTTCGTCGACTTCGGCGCGTGTCTTGCACCCTTCTTGTTGTATGAGCAAGGCCAGTACCGGGGAAGCGGAGCGGACGAAGTATCAACTGCTTCAGCCGCTGATGACCGAGCGCCTCCGCCGTCAGTGGGCCGCTTGTGAGGCCGAGTCCTTGGGACGCGGTGGCGTGAGCCTCGTCGCCGAAGCCACAGGCCTCTCCCGGACTACCATCTGGGCGGGCCGACGTGAGTTGCGACAACGGGCGCACCGGCCCCAAGATGACTTGGCGCCCGAGCGCGTGCGGGCCCCGGGCGGCGGTCGGCATCGCGTCGAACGGGACGCCCCGGCCCTCCTCACCGCCTTGCGAACCCTGGTCGAATCGTCCACACGGGGGGACCCGCAATTGCCCCTGTGCTGGACCTCCAAGAGCACGCGGAGACTGGCCGAGGAGCTGCGCGGCCAAGGCCATGCGGTGAGCCACCAGACCGTCGCCGCCTTGCTCGATGCCTTAGGGTACAGCCTGCAAGCCCATCGGAAGACCAAGGAAGGTCAGGACCACCCCGATCGCGATGCCCAGTTCGAGTATATCAATCAGCAGGTGCGCGCCTTCCAGGAGGAGGGTCAACCGGCCGTCTCGGTCGATGCGAAAAAGAAGGGGTTGATCGGGGATTTTCGCAACCCCGGGCGGGAGTGGCATCGCCGTGGCCAGCCGGAGGAGGTCCGCGCGAAGGACTTCCTGGACAAGCAGTTGGGCAAGGTCATCCCCGAGGGGGTCTATGACCTGGGCCGGAATGAGGGCTGGGTCAGCGTCGGCGTCGACCACGACACCGCCGAGTTCGCCGCGGCGAGCATCCGGCGCTGGTGGCAGGAGATGGGGTCGCCGGTCTATCCGGGGGCACGCCGGCTCCTGATCACCGCCGATGCCGGGGGCAGCAACGGCTATCGATCGCGGTTGTGGAAAGTGGTGTTGCAGGGCTTGGCGAATCACCTGGGCCTGCGGATCTCGGTCTGTCATTCCCCGCCCGGCACGAGCAAGTGGAATAAGATCGAGCACCGCATGTTCTGCTCCATCACCAAGAACTGGCGCGGCAAGCCGCTCTACTCGCGGGCCATCGTCGTGAACTTGATCGGTCACACGACGACGGAGACAGGGTTGCGGATCCAAGCGGAGTTGGATACCAACGACTATCGGACCGGCATCAAAGTCTCCGATCAAGAACTCGCCGCAGTCCGACTGGAGAAGGCTTCCTTTCACGGCGAATGGAATTACACAATAGCACCAAGAGAGTGAGACAGTGTGTTCAAGTTATTTTTTGACAGTCCCTAAGCTCCTCATTGACATCACCTTGAGTTCCCCCCGGAGTCCTTCTGTCTTGGACGACGACGTGTTTTCCGCAGCGGGCCTGGAGAAACTCCCCCTGGCTGACTCGGTGTGGCGCTTGCTGCACTTCACCCTGGACGACCCCTGGCTGGACGATCTCTGGACGCGACATCGCGGGCGCTGCTACGAGCAAGACTTGAAGTTCAGCACCCTGGCCCATCTGATCGCCGATGCCTTGCTCGAACACGGCGGCAGTGGCAACCAGGCCTTCGAGCGGGCGCAGGAACGGGAGATTTTGCCGGTCTCGATCACCTCGGCCTACGAGAAGCTGGGGAACCTGCCCCTGCCCGTCAGCGAGGCCCTGCTCGCAGAAGGCACCCGGCGGATGCAGGCGGTCCTGCCGGAGACCCCGGCTGTGGACCCGCTGCCGGACTGCTGGGCGGATCACGAACTCTTCGGCGCCGACGGTAAGGCGGTCAAGCATGTCAAACGACTGCTCAAGCCGTTGCGCGGCTTGCGGGCGGGCATCCTGGGCGCGCGGGCGTCGGTGGGCTTGAACCTGCGGACGGGTCTGGCGGTGGCCCTGGTCGGCCATCTCGACGGCGAAGCCGGTGAAGGGGCCCTCACCGAAGACCTGGTGCCGAAGTTGGCGGCGGCGGCTGGCCCGGGGAGGCCGTGGGTGGTGGTGCTGGACCGACTCTACTGCAACCTGACTTTCCCGCAGAAGGTGGTGACGGCCGGGGGCCATTTCCTCATCCGCTACTGCGGCAATACGACGTTCGTTCCCGATGCAGCGAGGCCGGCGCAGGAGGGCCGCGACGCCCATGGGCGACGGATCGTGCAGGAGTGGGGCTGGCTGGGCAAGGCCCAGACGTCCAAGCGTCTGTACGTGCGTCGGATCACACTCGATCTGTCCGACGGCAAGTCGCTCAGCGTGGTCACGGACCTGCTGGACGAGACGAAGTATCCTGCGGAAGAC
>DATNQJ010000586.1:0-3952 GCA_036704085.1 Stenomitos sp. | reverse complement strand
GTCGCGGATCCTCGGCGCGCATCGGCGCGCCCAGTCGATCGAATCTACCGAAATCACCCCGGGTCGGGCCGCTGCTGCGCCTGTGTTATCCCCCCGGTCGAAAGGTACCTTTGTCTCAAACGTTCCAAGACTTCTCCCTGGCCCCCGCCGTGTTGCAGGGGCTCGCAGCCTTGGGCTTCACCGAGCCCACCCCGGTGCAGGCTGCCACCATCCCCCTCTTGCTCAACGGTCGTAACGCGATCGCCCAGGCCAAGACCGGCTCGGGCAAGACCCTGGCCTTCGGCTTGCCGCTGCTCACCATGCTCAAGCCTCAGCCGAAGCCTCAGGCCCTCGTGATCCTGCCCACCCGCGAACTCGCGCTGCAGGTGAGCGAGTCCCTCGCCGCGGTGCAGGGCAAGTCCAGCAAGCTGCGCGTGCTGCCCGTCTACGGCGGCGTGGGCCTCGGCAACCAGGAGGCCGCCCTCAAGCGCGGCGTCGACCTGGTGGTGGGCACGCCGGGCCGGCTCAAGGATCTCCTGGGCCGGGGCAGCCTGGACCTCTCGCAGGTCCGCGTCCTGGTGCTCGACGAGGCCGACCAGATGCTCGACATGGGCTTCCGTCGGGACATCGAGTTCCTGATCGACCGGCTGCCCAGCCGCAAGCAGACCCTCATCTTCTCGGCCACCATGCCGCCCGAGATCGAGGCGATCGCCCGCCGCTACCTGGTCGACCCGGCGGTGGTCAAGCTCATCCCCAAGACCGAGGCGACCCCGGTCGAGATCGATCACGCCTTCGTGCGCGTGCCCAAGGAGCGCCGCGTGGACGCGCTGGCGATCCTCATGCAGGAGGAGAACCCCGAGCGGGCCATCGTCTTCACCCGCATGAAGCACGAGACCAAGAAGCTCGCGGCCAAGCTGAACCGCCTGACGGGCTGGAACGTGGGCTACCTGAACGGAAACATGTCCCAGAACGCCCGCAACACGGCCCTGGCCGGCTTCAAGAGCGGCGAGCTGCGCGTGCTGGTCGCCACCGACGTGGCCGCCCGCGGCCTGGACGTCGAGGGCCTGAGCCACGTGTTCCACTTCGCGGTGCCCGAGGTGGTGGAGACCTACATCCACCGCAGCGGCCGCACCGGTCGCGCCGGCAACTCGGGCAAGACCATCACGCTGGTCGCCCCCGACTCGGAGGCGGACTTCACGGCCATTCGCCGCCGCATCTCGTTCACGGAGCGGACGCTTGACCTGAGTGCCCTGCCCGAGACCGCCACGGTGCTCGAGGACAGCCCGGGGCACGTGCCGCACCCGCGGCGCGGCCGTCAGGAGGCCCAGCCCCGGCGCGAGGCGCGCCCCGACGTCCCGGCTCCGCGCCGCCAGCAGCGGGCCAAGGCTCCCATCGAGCCCAAGCCCAGCCTGCGGACGTTCAAGCTGCCCCTGGTGCCCGGTCAAAAGACGACCCAGGACTCCCTGCGGCGCTGGCTCCTGAACCGCACGGGCACGCCGGCCGCGGCGATCGCCGCGATCACCATCCACCCGGACCATGCCCTGGTCGAGGTGGACGCCCGCTACGCGGACCAGTTCAAGCGCGAGATCCGCAGCAAGAAGGGCTAACGCCTGAAACGAAGCGCGGCCCGGCGAATCGCCGGGCCGCGCTATTTTCTTACGCACGCTCGTTCGGAGGGCTCCCGCCCCCCGGTGGGGCGGGTCGGGGTGGGGGGATCTCATCGTTCCTCTAACCCTGTAACCATCCGCTTGGAAATCCCTTCGATGGCATGTTCCTACAAGGAACCCCTTCGGGATTGAATCCCCCCACCCTAACCCGCCCCACCGGGGGGCGGGAACATCGTCGCAAGGTGGGATATGTGAATGCCGTCGCGTGTTCAGACCAGGTTGATGTACAGGAAGGCGTAGAAGCAGGCCGCCCCCACCATCACGAAGACGTGCCAGTTCTCGTGGTGCCCCCACCGGCCGGGCCACCAGTCGAAGAGCCGGCGGGTCAGGATGATGCCTCCCAGCGTGTAGGCGATGCCCCCGGCCATCGCGAGCACGATCGACAGGCCGTGCGAGTGGGCGAGCACCTCCGAGAGCTTCCAGACGATGAGCCAGCCCATGGCCACGTACAGGAGGGTCGACCCCAACTCGGGCGGGTCGTCGACGCTCTCCGGCTCGCGGGCGAAGACCAGCTTGTAGACCACGCCCACCAGCGCGATCGCCCACACCACCCCGAGCAAGAGGATCCCGGACGCTCCGGGAATCAGGTGAACGCAGACCGGCGTGTAGCTCCCCGCGATGAAGGGATAGATGGCCGCATGATCCAGCTTCAGCAGGCGCATCTCCGTTTTGCGGCTCCCGCGCAACAGGTGGTGCAGAGAGCTCGCCAGAAAGCAGCCGCACATGCTCAGGCCGTAGACGAAGGCCGTCATGGCCCGCGCCGGGTCCGCCTTGCAGCTCCACACCAGCACCGCCGTGCCGACGATGCTCAACAACAGGGCCGCCCCATGCAAGAGGCCGTTCACCGGGTCCCGGAACCGTCCGGTCATCCACCTGCCCATGTCCCACTCCCTCTGCGGCCCGTCCCGGACCGCTCGACTGCTGTACCATCCCTGGTATAGCAAGATTAGAGGGCGGCTTGGGTCATGGGGCAGTCAGGGATTGTAAAAGTTCGGTCACCATTCTGCTGCAGGCACGGCATCGGCCCCGCGAGCGGGTCGCGGAGCCGATACGGGGGCTAGGAGACGCTAGACGGGCGCCAGGGCTCCGAAGAGGGTGCCGTCCACCAGCTGCACGAGCTGGGGCAGGTCGGGCTTGCGGATGAGATCGTGCGCGCCGAGCTTGAGGGCCTTGTCCCGGTTGGAATCGTTGCCGAGCGACGAGAACATGACCACCGGCAGCTGCTTGAGGCCGTCCGTCGACTTGATCCGCGACAGCAGGTGCAGGCCGTCCATCTTGGGCATCTCGATGTCCGAGATGACAAGATCCGGCAGCCCCCCGTCCTGAGCGCGCGCCTCGAGCCAGGTGAGGGCCTCCTCGCCGTTCTCGGTGGCATGGACCTGGTAACCCGCTTCCTTCAGGGTGTTGACGATGATCCGGCGGATGGAGCCCGAGTCCTCGGCGACCAGGATTCGCTTGTCCTGCCGGCCGAGCTGCGAGGTGGCGGCGGCCGCGTCGGCCTTGAGGCGAATGCTCGGGTTGAGGTCCGCGATGATGGCCTCGAAGTCGAGCATCAACAGGACCCGATCGTCGATCTTGATGACCGAGGTCAGGCAGTCGCCCATGCTGAGCGTGACGTCGCTGGGCGGGGGGACGACCTGCTGCCAGGAGATGCGGTGGATGCGCGTGATGGCGTCCACGATGAAGCCGTTGACCACGCCATTGAACTCGGTGACGATCACGCGGGACTTCTTGGTGATCTTCGAGGGCAGGCCCAGCCACTGGCCCAGGTCGATGAGGGTGATGACCTGCCCGCGCAGGTTGATGGCGCCGGCGACCGCCGGGTGGGTCATGGGGATCGAGAGGATGTCCGGCACCATCACGATCTCCTTGACCTTGGCGACGTTGATGCCGTAGTAGCCCATGCTGTCCTGGCCGGCCGAGGTGGGCGTGTTCAAGAGGAACTCCACCACCTCCAGCTCGTTGGTCCCGGCATCCAGCAGGATCTCACCCTTGTAGCTCATCTGGCCTTTTCCTCCGTCACGGGGCGCCCCTCGTTAAAAGGCCCCAATCAACTCTACCCGCCGGCTTTCAAATCTAGCGTACGAAGAAACTACCGATCAGCAACCGGCCCCTTAGCGCCGGGGCCCCGTCAGGAGCGGAGGCACCGTCCGCTCGACGCCAACGACGAGCTCACGGGCCTGGCCCGCAGATGCGGCCGCATCCTTGAAGAAGGCGATCGCCTGCAGCAACTGCTGGGACTGGCGCTGCAGCTCGCTGACCGAGGCCGCGATCTGATGGGTGGCGGCCACGGATTCGTGGATGCT
>DATNQJ010000585.1:0-11491 GCA_036704085.1 Stenomitos sp. | reverse complement strand
CCGGGCATAGATGCCGTGCTGCTCCAGGAGGCTGTGGGTGCTCCGGTGGACCCGGGAGAGGGCCGCGAGGAGCGTGACCAGGTCATCACCGCCCTCTACGGACGCCTCCGGAAGGGGGGCCGCCGCGGGCTGTGCGGTTGCGGCCGGGATCGCGGCGGAGGCCACCGGACTAGGAACGCTCGGCACCGGGACGGCGGCCTGAGCCGCGGGAGCCGGAGTGGCGGCGGGTGCGGGGCTTGGCGGGGCCGCGTACGCCGGACGGGCCGGACGCTGGGCGCCGGTCGGCAGGGACCCAACGTTCGCCATCTTCTCTTCGAGGGCGCTGACCCGGCGCATGAGGTCCGTGATGGATGGGATGTCCTGCCGCTGGCAGAGGCGGATGAGGGCCATCTCGAGCCAGACCGTCATCTGGTTGGAGCCCTTGAGGAGCGTCTCGGTCTCGCGCAGGACCTCCATTGCATAGAGGACCTCGGGCGTCGCGAGACGGGTCGCGAGCTCCTGCAGGGGCTGCCACTGTGCGGGGGGGATTTCGAGGGCCTGGGCACGGTCGCCGGCCACCCCCACGAGCAAGAGGTGTCGGCAGAACTCGAGCAGTTCGCGAATGACGGCGTTGTGGTCGAAGCCCGCCGCGAGCAGGGCCTGCAGGCCCTCAATCGCAGGCACGACTTGGTTGTCGGCAATGGCGCGGACGATGCCGACCACCGCCTCGTTCGAGACGATGCCGAGGGCCTCGAACACGTCCTGGGCGGAAATCGTCTCGGAGGAGGCGCAGGAGCGGACCTGGTCCAGCAGGCTCAGGGCATCGCGCAGCCCGCCGTCTGCCCGCTTGGCGATGGCCTCGAGCCCCGTCTGGTCGACGGTGAAGCCTTCCTGCTCGGTGACGAAGCGGAGCCGGGCCACCAGGTCGGCGAACGGGATGCGCTGGAAGTCGAACCGCTGGCAGCGGCTGATGATGGTCGGGAGGACCTTGTGGACGTCGGTGGTCGCCAGGACGAAGACGAGGTTGGGCGGCGGTTCCTCGATGGTCTTGAGCAAGGCGTTGAACGCCTCGTTCGTGAGCATGTGGACCTCGTCGATGATGAAGACCTTGTAGCGCCCGTGGGTCGGGGCGAACCGGACGCGGTCGCGCAGGTCGCGCGCGTCGTCCACGCCGCGGTTGGAGGCCGCGTCGATCTCGATGACGTCCGGGAAGTTGCCACGATTGATGCCTTCGCAGGCGGGACACTGCTCGCAAGGATGAATCGTCGGGCCCTGGGCGCAGTTCAGACTCTTGGCGAAGATGCGAGCCGTGGAGGTCTTGCCCGTGCCGCGCGGCCCGGTGAAGAGATAGGCGTGCGCGAGCTTGTGGCCCGTGATGGCGTTCGAAAGGGTCCGAGCGACGTGTTCTTGCCCGACCAGGTCATCGAAGTTCTTGGGCCGCCATTTGCGGTACAGGGCGAGATAGTTGCTCATAGCCCTGGAGTATACCACGCAACCGATCGCGAAGGGTTCGAAGGCCCGCCTGATCGTGCTTTGACGCTTGAGGACGGGGCCCGAGTGCAGTACACTAGCAATACGCTTGTATGCTAGACGTTACGATTGTCATTCCGAACTTGAACGGCGCGTCGGTCCTCGGTGCGTGTCTCTCGGCCCTGCCCGCCGCGGCGGGACCCTTGCGCTATCAGGCGGTCGTGGTCGACAACGCCTCGCGCGACGAGAGCGTCTCCTTGGTCAGGTCCAGCTTTCCGGACGCCCTGGTCGTCGAGAATCCCGAGAATCTCGGCTTTGCGGTGGCCTGTAACCGTGGCGCCCAACCCGTCGAGAGCCGCTACGTCCTCTTGCTGAACAACGACGTCACCCTTTTGCCCGAAACCCTGGAGGAGCTCGTCGCGTTTGCCGACGCCCATCCGCAGGCGGGTGGCCTGTCACCCCTCATGTGCTGGCCGGACGGGCGTCCGCAGGGCCCAAAGCTCGGACTGGCGGGACGCTTGAATCGCGGGGCCGTGCCCATGGGCTGGCTGCCCGGGACGTGCCTGTTGCTGCGGCGCGAGGCCCTCGAGCACGTGGGTTGGCTCGACGAGGACTTCTTCTTTTACAACGAGGATCTCGACCTGTCCTGGCGCCTGCGCAAGGGTGGCTGGGATCTCTATTGCCTGCCGAACGTTCGGGTCCGCCACATCGAGGGCCATGCGACCCGCTCGGACCTGGAGGTTCGGGCGCGCGCCATCGCCGAAGGCTACCGCGGCAGCGTGATCCTGACCCAGAAGCACTATCCCTGGGCGACCGGCATCGTCCGGGCGGGTATTCGGGCCAGCGTCGCCCTGCAGACCCTATCCTTGCACTTGAAGCGTCGGTTTCGGGGTGGCTTGACGGAGCGGGAAGAGGCCGTGATGCTCGCAGCGGCACGGCTCGGATGGTGAGCATGCTGTCGGAAGCCACCGAGCGGAGCGTCTCGAAGCCGAGCGCAGGCCCCGCCGACGTCCCCAAAGCCTGCTGGATCCTCTTCAACGCCGCCTATTTCCTCTTGCCCCTGATCTCGGCGCTCAGCGCCTTGATCCTCCTGGGCCTCGGGATCTACCTCGCGGTCCGCCGGAAGCGGATCGAGGTCCTGGTGCCGGCCAAGAGCTGGTCCCTGCTCATGGTGGTGGTAGCCCTGTCGGTCTGTACGTCCGTGACTCCGGTGGTCAGCTCGGCCGCCATCCTGTTGTTCGGTGGTTACTTCACCGTCATCTGGGTGTCGGGATTGATCCTCGATACCCCGGAGCGGGTGTGGCGGCTGTGCCGGAACCTGTTCTGGTCCACGGTGGGCTTTGCCATCCTCGGGATTTACCTGGTCTTCACCAAGACCTGGTGGGTTTACCAGCAGGGCGGCATCACCATCCAGCTGGGGACCTCTGACTTTCGCGCGGCCTCGGTCTTCTACCATCCGAACATCTTCTCGGCCTACCTGCTTTTGGTGAGCGGTCTCGGGCTGATGCTCCTGATCCACGACCGGGGCCTCAAGCGCTACGGGATCGCGGGCGGGCTGAGCCTCATCATGCTCGCGCAGGTCCTGACGGCCTCGCGGTCGGGATGGATCGGAACGGCTGCGACCCTCGCCCTCATCGGCCTGCTGGTCGATCGGCGCATCCTGATCGCCCTCTTCGGCGGAATGACCGTCTCCCTGATGGCCTTCTGGCAAGTCCTGCTGCCCCGGCTCCAGTCGCTGCTGAATGCGGATTTCCAGAGCAATCGGAACCGGGTGCTGGTCTGGAAAAGCGCGCTCGCCATGATCCGCGAGCGACCCTTGACGGGTTGGGGACCCGGTAGCTGGCCGGTCGTCTATCCCAAGTTCGAAAACCCGGAGATCCTCGAGTCCCTCCCGCATGCCCACAACATGTACCTCATGATTGGGGCCGAGTTCGGCCTCATCGTCTTGCTGGTCTTGTTGGGGGTGTTTTTGTCCCTGGTGATCAAGACCATTCGAGCCACGGCCGAAACCCCGTGGCGTCGGCATGTGGTCGTGTTGGGCTGCACCATCGTCGGCTACCTGGTCGTCGGTCTGTTCGACTTCATCTTCACCGAGGGCCGGAACAGCATCCTCTTTTTCTCGATGCTCGGCATGCTCGTGGCCATAAGGAAGTTCAAGCCGAAGCCCCAACGAGCCGTTTCACGGGTGCTGTTCGTCAGCAACGGCTATGGCGAAGACCGGATCGCCGTGGCCATCGCCCGCCGCTGGAGCGCCCCGAATACGGAGCTGTGGGCCTTCCCCATCGTGGGGGAAGGCCGCGCCTATCGCTCGGCGGGAATTCCGGTCGTCGGACCGACGCGGGAGATGCCTTCGGGGGGCTTCAGCCTCCGGAGCCGAAGGGGCCTCTGGGCGGACCTGAGCGAGGGGCTCTTGGGCCTGGCGGTCCGCCAGTTCCTCGCCATCCGAGCGCTGCGTGACGAGGTCGACCTGGTGGTCGCCGTGGGGGACGTCGTTCCCCTGTACTTCTCCTGGCTCTCGAACGCCCGGTACGTGTTCGTCGGATGCGCCAAGTCCTCTCAGTACCTGGTCGGCAGCCTCTCTCACTACAACGCGCTCGAGCGGTGGTACATGCAGCACCCGCGCTGCCTGGCCATCTACCCGCGCGATGCCTCGACCTACCAGACGCTGTCCGCTGCCGATTTCCGGGTCCACGACTTCGGCAACCCCATGATGGACGACCTGGAAGCGAGCGGGCACCCCTGGCCCGTCGATGCCAACGCGTGGCGGATCGGGATCCTGCCAGGCAGCCGGGAAGAGGCGATGGCCAACCTCTCGGATCTGCTTGAGTGCTGCCAGGCGATCGCCGAGCGAGCGCCGCATGGCCGTGCGGTGGACTTTTACGCCGCGATTGCCGACAGCCTGGACATCCGTCGCCTGGCTCGGGCCGCCACCGCTCGAGGCTGGGTACTCGATGCGAGCGAAGAGCAACTGGTGGGCCCCAACCGCCTGACCTTGCGCCTTTGCCGAGGACAATTCGGCGACTGGATCTCCACGGTTCAACTGGTGGTGGGGATGGCCGGCACGGCCAACGAGCAATGCGTGGGACGCGGCCTCCCGGTCGTGACGTTCCCCGGCAAGGGCCCCCAGTTCAACGCGGCGTTCGCACAGTGCCAGGCCCGCCTGCTCGGGGAGTCCGTCAGCCTGCTCCCGGCCGATCCGGCGGAAGTGGCGAGCGAGGTCTGGGCCATTCTCCTGGATCCCGTTCGCCTGGAGCGGATCGCCCAGAACGGACGGGTCCGGATGGGAGCGCCCGGAGCCTCGGAGGCCATTTCGTCGCATGCGTCCCGCTTCCTCTAGGTTGGCCCTGGGGGCCCTGGCCCTCCTGACCCTGCTCTTGGCCTTTGCCGGGGCCGATGTCATGAGCCTCAAGGGCTGCGACGAGGGCTTTTACGCCCAGATCGCCCGGGAAATGCTGCAGCGGGCCGACTGGGTCACGCCCCACTACGCAGGGGCCGTGAACTTCGAGAAACCCCCGCTCCTGTTCTGGCTCGTCGCGTCCGCCTACGCCCTCCTCGGCGTGGGGGACCTCCAGGCCCGTTTGCCCGTGCTCGTCGCCGGGATCCTGGGGGTGGGGCTCTCGGCCTACGCGGCGTGGGTGCTGCGCCGGGACGGGCGCAACGCCGTGATCGCCGGCGGCGTCGTGGCCACCACGGGCTTGTACATCCAGGTCTGGCACCAGGTGATGATCGATGTGCCGGCCTTCGTCACGCTGGTCTTGCTGGCCCTCGGCTTACTCGGCGAGCAGCGCGATCGCCGCTTCGGATGGCTGGTTGGTCCCAGCTTGGGGTTGCTCATCCTCGCCAAGGGGGCCCTTGCCGCCCTGGTCATGGCGGCCTGCCTGCCTTATCTGCTGTGGCGCCGGCCGCGGCCGACCAAGCCCTTGGTCTTCGGCCTGTTCGTTGGCTTGGTGCCGGCCTTGGCGTGGTATGGGGCCATGCATCAGTTGCACGGCGTCGAGTTCTGGCGGATCCATCTGTGGCAACAGGTGTTCCAACGGGCCCAGTCCGGTCTGTTCGCCAAGGATCCGCTGGGGCCTGCCTTCTACGTCGTCCACATGCTCGGCACCTTCCTGCCCTGGTCCTTCCTGATACCAGGGGCGCTCACGGTGGCCTGGCGTCGGGCCCGGGCGGGCGATGGGCCAGCCGTCTTCTCGCTCGGCTTTTTCGGGGTCTTTCTGGTCGTTATCTCCTTGATGCAGACCAAGTTCGAACACTATGCCCTGCCCCTGCTGCTGCCCGTGGCCCTCATGGTCGCAGACTGGGCGACAGAACCGGCGCACCGCACGGATCGGTTGACGGGTGGCCTCTACGTCTTCCTGAGCCTCTTGCTGGCCGGAGCCATCGCGGCCATCAAGGTTTTCCACGTCCCGGTCGAGGTCCCTCAGCTGGACGGGACGCTGCTCGCGGTCAGCCTGCTGGCGACGACCCTCGCATGGGGCGGCGCGCTCCTCGTGTGCCGGGCCTCCCGTCCGAGCGTCACCCGGACGATCTTTGCCGGTACGGCGCTCAGCTTCGTGGTTGCTGCCCAGCTCCTGCATCCCTGGGACGCCATGCCGGGCTTGCGCCAGGTCGCCGCGGCGGTCCCGGCGGAGGCGGCGGTCCACCTCGTCATTCCCGGCGGCAGCGGAGCGGACTTCTGCACCTACGCAGCCGCGCGGTACCGAGTGGGCGGAGCGCTGGACGTCCTCGTGCCGGACCAGGTGCCGGCAGGCCCCAAGGGCTGGTATCTCGGCAAGGCGGAGTTCCTCACGGCCGTGTCCGGCGATCGCCTGGTGCTGGAGGCCGGAGGCTGGCGGATCTTGGAGCGGCGCTAGGGATTGCCGTCGAGAGCCTAGGGATCGAGCACCGCGCGGGCGATGTCCACGCGGCCAGCCCCCGAGTAGGGGTCGCGACCGGGCTGGATGACGTCCTTGGCGGTGGCCTCCAGCCTGGCCTTCACCTCGGCCTGCTTCAAGTTCGGGAACTGGCTGCGCACCAGGGCGGCAGCACCCGCCACGAAGGGCGAGGCCATGGACGTCCCGCGCATGATGCGGTACCCGTTGCCCTTGGCCATGGGGAAGGTCGACAGGATGCCCTCGCCGGGGGCCGCGACCGACACCCAGTCCCCCCAGGTCGAGAATGAGGCCCAGGTATCCATGTCCGTGGTGCCGGAGACGGCGATGATGCCCGGCATGGCCGCCGGGAAGTTCTGGTCGTTGGTGCCGGAGTTGCCGACCGCCGAGACGAAGACGACGTCGTGGTCGAGCGCGTACTGGTAGGCGTCCATGGCGGCCTGACCAGGCAAGGAGCTGCCCCAGCTCGCGTTGATGACCTTGGCGCCGTGGTCGACGGCCCAGATGACAGCGGCGGCCGAGGTCCCCTCGGACGAGTGGCCGAAGTCGTCGAAGATGCGCACGGGCATGAGCTTGCAGCCGGGGGCGACCCCCGCGATCCCGATGCCGTTGTCGGCCCTGGCCCCGATGATGCCGGCCACGTGGGTGCCGTGCCCGTAGCCGTCATGCGTGCCACCGGGGACCGCCGGCTTGACCGTCACGTCCCAGCCCGGTACGAGCTGACCGTCGAACTCCGGATGCGAGGCATCGATGCCGGAGTCGATCACGGCCACGATGACGTTCGGATCCCCCTTCTGAACCTTCCAGGCCCGGTCGGTCCCCGTGATGGTGAGGCCGTACTGGGCGGGCATGAGGGGATCCTCGCTGCCCTCCGGATGGAGGGTCAAGGCCGGAAGGCGCGTCTCCTGAATGGCGGGCAGGGTAAGGGAGCGGTTGGGTTCCGCCCAGAGAACCCGGGAATCCGCCCGCAGCTCCGTGAGGGGCGTCGAGCCCGTGAAGAGGTACATGCCAAGTCCAATGCGCTGGGCGGCGCGGAGGCCGTAGCGAGCGGCAAAGGCATCGGGCGAAACGCCCGGCTTCAAGCGCACCAGCGTCTCGCCGGTGATGGCGTTGGCAACGGCACGACCATCGGCCTGGGGAGCCCGGATCGGACCGGCCACCTGACAACCGGCCAAGGCGACGGCCAGGCCGAGCCAGGCGAAACGAGGCTGCTGCATAAACCCTCCTTGAAGAACACGTTAAAGATACATTAAGCGACGAGGCGCTCCCTTGGCAAGGGTCTCGATCCGGGCGACGCCTCTGTTGGCTGTTGACCCGCGGATCCCGCTGGGATAGGGTAGGTCCAAACTCCGCGCCAAAGGAGGAGGACAAGCGATGAAGAGGGTTATAGACGGCACTGGCGCCGGCGATCCGCGCTACATCATCGACAAGGAGCGGGCGGACGCCCTCATCTCGGACAACCCGGGCTGGGCATCCGAGGCGGCCTTCCGGCACCACGAGCATCCCGAGGCCGAGGTCAACGAGATGGAGGCGAATCAGTCGATTCCGACTCCCTTGGAAGAGGTCAACGAACCGCAGATGGAGCACGAGCAGATCGGCTTCCGGGAACCCACGGACCATGCGTCCTCTTAACCCCTGGCCATGACATCCAGAAGGCGCCGGACCTCGTCCGGCGCCTTCCCGTCGTTATCTGCCGGCTCCGTGCGCCGAACGGGCGCGGAAGGCCTTCAGCCAGAGGAGCGACCCGCAGGCGAGCATGGTCAGGCCGGCGAGGAGGCCGGACGGGGGATACCCGCTGCCGGTCCACGCGTGTCCCTCCGCACTGTAGGTCCAGAGGTTCAGCTGACTCGAGAGCGCGATGAAGAAGATCCAGACCGCATGCATGCCGGTGGAGAGCCAGAGGCTCTGCCGCGACCAGGCGGCATAGGCGAACAGGCAGCCGGTGGCGGTCAGGCCGAGGAACGGCAGGATGCTGGATTGCAGGGTCAGTCCCGGCCTGGCGAAGTGGGCGAGCGCATACAGGACGGCCGTGACGGCGATGGCCGCGGCCGGATGCCGGTCGCGGAGCAACGTCCGCAAGAGGATGCCCCGGAACAGGATCTCTTCGGCCAGACCCATGGCGGCTGCCGCACCCAGGTCGGCCACGACGGTGCCCGCCGGCCAGTGGTCGGGGGGGACGAACCGTGCCCAGCCCAGCGCCCATGACACGCCGTAGATGGCGACCAAACCGCCCAATCCCAGGACCAGTCCCTCACGCAGGTGCTCGGCATTCCACCCCAGGCCCAACTCACCCCAGGAGCGTCCCTCGAAGCGCGCCCAGTAAGCCGCCATGAGGGTGATGAGCCCCAGGTAGAGCCCGATGGTATAGACGTCGAGGACCCGTTGCGGCACGTCCTGGAGATGGCTCAGCACGCCGGCATCGAGCCGAAAGCCCACGACCAGGATGGTTCCCCAGGCGACGAGAAAGACCAGGAAGGCCCCCAGCAGGGCGAGCAAGGAGGCCCAGGAGGGCAGTCGGCTACCGGGCGAGGGCTTGGCGGTCGTACCATTGGGCATAGAGGCCTCCTTGGCCGATCAATTCGTGGTGGGTGCCTGCCTCCACGATGCGGCCCTCGGCGAGGGAGACGATTCGATGCGCCCGCTGGATCGTGGCCAGGCGGTGCGCGACGATGAGCGTCGTGCGGCCGGCCATCAGGCGCTCGAGGGCCTCCTGCACGAGCCCCTCGGACTCGGCATCCAGGGCGGAGGTCGCCTCGTCGAGGATGAGGAGGCGCGGATTGCGGAGCAGGGCGCGGGCGATCGCCAGGCGTTGCCGCTGACCGCCCGAGAGGGTGGCCCCGCGTTCGCCGATCACCGTCTGGTAACCGTCAGGAAAGCCACTGATGAAGCCGTGGGCATTGGCGGCCTGGGCCGCGGCCACCATCTCGGCCTCGCTGGCCTCCCGACGGCCGTAGCGCAGGTTGTCCGCGATGGTCCCCGCGAAGACGGGACTGTCCTGCGAGACGTAGCCGATCTGGCCGCGTAGCCAGGCGAGGCGGAGGTCCTTGAGGTCGGTTCCGTCGAGGCGGATGGAGCCGCTCGTCGGGTCATAGATGCGCTGCAAGAGCTTGGTGATGGTCGTCTTCCCGCCCCCGCTCGGACCGACCAGGGCCACGACGGAACCTGCCGGCACCTCGAGGCTCACGCCGGAGAGCACGTCGGTCTCGCCGTCGTAGCTGAACCGTACCGCCTGGAAGGAGACATCCCCCCGGAAGGCCTCGAGCTCCCGGGCATCGGGAGCTTCCTGGAGCGTGGGGGCGATGTCCATGACCTCGAAGATCCGCTCCAGGGCTCCGGAAGCTTGCTGGATCTTGCCCACGGCATTGGAGAGGACGAGCACCGGGTCGATGCAAACGCCCACGGCAGCGGCAAAGGCCAAGAGGTCGGCGACCGTGAGGCGCCCGGTCAGGATCTCGTAGCCCCCCAGCCAGAGGACGGCCCCGATGGCGAGGATCTGCAGGAAGCCGACCACGGGGGTCTGGAGGGCTTGCACCTGCGCCCCTCGGAAGGTGGCCAGGAAGTGCAGGCGGTTGAACTCGGCGAACCGCTCGGCCTCGTGGCGCTCCTGGCCGAAGGTCTTGACGAGCAGCACGTTGGACAGGCGCTCGTTGAGGTAGGCGAGCATGTCGCCAACTCGCCCCTGGGTTGCGAGCGACCAGGTTCGGAGGCGATTGGCGAACTGGCTGATGGCCCAACCAATCACGGGCATGCCGAGGACGGCGAGGGCCGCCAGGTGCCAGTTCAGGACGAACAGGTAGCCGAGCGCCACCAGGACGATGAGCAC
The DNA here is from genome assembly GCA_036704085.1 of Stenomitos sp. GTDB lineage: Bacteria > Cyanobacteriota > Sericytochromatia > S15B-MN24 > UBA4093 > DATNQJ01. The sequence continues at coordinate 1,348 of DATNQJ010000585.1, read as the reverse complement.
GCTCGGCGCCAGCTCGGCCGTGGCGACCACCAGGGCGTCCTTGAGCATGTTCACGTCGTTGACGAGCCGCGCCGAGAGATCGCCCGCCGCTCGCCGCTCGTAGAAGTCCAGTCCCTGCTCCTGGAGATGGGCGAAGGCGGCGACCCGCAAGTCGGCAACGGCACGGAGCGCCACGAACGAGGCGGCCAGGTTCGATAGCCAGCTAAACAGACTCTTGCCCGCGTAGACGGCCACCAGGGCGGCGATGAGCGTGTTGAGGCGTCCGAGGCTCAGGTGCTCGAAGGTCAGGGCGGCCTGGCGCGCCACGGGGATCGTGCCGAGCGTCGAGAGGGAGGTGGCCAGAATGGCGACCACGGCCCCGACCAGGGGCGCGACGTAGGGCTTGAGGTACGGAAGGAGACGCCCCCAGTAAACGGATGTGGGACCCTGGGACACTAGTTGGATTCCTGTTGCTCCTGCGGGGCGGGGGACGAAACGTTCGGCAGGTGACGGGCCGTATTGGCGAGCGTCTCGCGCACGATCGACACCACGGCTGCCGCTGCCCCCGGATAGCCCATGGCCTGGTAGAGGTCGAGCCGGATCTGCCGGCGGCGCTCGGCATCGCCCAGGAGCGACTTGCAGGCGGCAAAGACGTCGTGTGGGGTGATGACGCCCTTCAGCTCGGGCGTGATCTCGGAACCCGCACGCTGGTTGGGTAACGCGATGAGCTTGAGGCGCTTGGCGAGGGCATTGACCACCATCCGCTTGAGGGGCTTGCCGATGAGCGGCAGACCGCCGATCTGGCCCGCGAGGCCGTCGAGCGGAATTTCTTCGGGCTTGTTCAGGGGCAACAGCACGAGCATGGGCACGCCGAGGATGGCAAGCTCGGCCGTGTTGGTGCCGGGGACCGTCAAGGCCATGTCCGCCACGGACATACCCTGGTAGTGGTGCTCAGGGCCGAGGATGCGGATCTGCGCCCCGTTCGGCGTGAAGATGTAGGTCTGGTCCTTGATGGACACCAGGCGACCGCCGCAGCCGCCCGTGACCCCGTGCAGCCGCTCGTCCTTCAACGTCTCGGCAATCTGGCTCAGTGGCGTGAAGGGCGACTGATGAAGCACGAACTGGATGGAGGGATCCTCCTCCCAGAGCAGTTCGGCCGCCTTGAGCAGGAGGGGCGTGATGTACTTGACCTTGAAGGGCTTGCTGCCGGGCAACAGGCCCACCACCGGGGCCTCCGACGAAAGCTCCAGGCGCGCCCGCACCTCGTTCGGATCGTAGGAGGGCCGCACGGCGTCCACCATGAGGTTGCCCACCAGGGCCAGCTTGCGGGGATGGATGCGCTTGTTGCGAAGCTGGAGGAAGGCCTTGC
>DATNQJ010000584.1:0-11814 GCA_036704085.1 Stenomitos sp. | reverse complement strand
GGCCTCGATGGTCTTGCCGAGCCCCACCTCGTCGGCCAAGAGGGCGCGCGGATAGTCCCGGCTGCTGACCTTGTAGGCGATCGCCAGTTGGTGAGGCAGCAGCGACACGCGACCGCCGATCAGCCCTCGGCAGCGCTGCTGCAGGACCTCGGAGCGCAGCTTCCAGCCCGTTTCGCGCAGGTCGAACGCCTCGTGATGGCTGAATTCGCCGGCTTCCAGGCGCTGCAGCGGGTCGTGCGAGGCGCTGGTGTCGGCCAGTAGCTGCTCGGGCACCACCAGCCCCTGCCCGTGATAGGTCAAGAGGCCGTCCGCGCTCGCTTCGACGCGCTCAACTCGGAAGCTGTGCCCCGCCCGCGTCTGGGCGGACTGGCCCACGCCCAGCTCGAAGCGGCGCAGGGGAGCGGTCGCCGGGTTGTAGAGGCGGCGCTCGTCGGCGGCGGGAAAGACGATCTGGATGCTGCGCGGCGTGGGAAAGGCGTCGACGATGCCGAGGCCGAGCGACGGCTCGGCCTCGCTGCGAACGCGCTGCCCGATGGCCCAGGGTTCCTTCATGGGGTGGCCGGATTTCTAGCTCGAGGGGGACTCCGGTCCCATGGTACCACCCCGGGCGGGGCCTCAGCGTCCGTCGGTCGGGAGGTTGGGAAGGGCGGGGATGAAGAAGCGGGCCAGCCGCTCTCCCCAGTTCCTGGCGGGCAACGGCATGACCGCGTCGATCGGGCGCAGTTCGGCCGGGATGCTGGTCGCCCAGTCGGCGTCGAACATCGCATCCTCCAGGCGCTGGACCTGGGTGGCGTCGTCGACGCCGATGCCCACCTCGCGCGAGAAGGCCCAGGCCTGGTTGTCCATGTTCTGGGAGCCCACGTAGGCCCACTCGCCATCCACCGAGAGGAACTTGGTGTGGGAGTCTCCGGGCGTCTTGCCGTCCTCCGCGAACCAGCGCAGCTCCACGTTTTGACGGGCGGCTTCGGGCAACTGGGCCAGGAACCGGGGAACGGCACGATTCGTCGAGCGATCGAAGAGCGGGCCGACGGCCTTGAAGTTCTGGGGCAGCATGATCTCGACCTTGACGCCCCGCTTGGCCGAGGCCTCCAGGGCGTCCCAGACGCGGGTGTCGTTCAGGTTGGGCGAGGCGACCTTGATGAGACGCTGGGCGGCGTTCATGGCGGCCAAGAGCCCCTGGTCGGCGTCATTGTTCGCATAGTCGCCCACCCAGGCCACTCCCTGCTTGGTCAAGAGGGTCATGGGCACGAGCGGCTGGCTGGAGACCGTCCCCAGCCCCTTTCGATGGGTGGGCGGAGTGCGGGTGCCGTTGATCCATCGCTTGGACGTGCTCCAGGCCTCGTCGAAGTCGCGCAAGAGGGAGTCGACCACCGGGCCCCGCAGGTGGACCATGACGTCGCGCTCGGCCGGATTGTCGATGTTGTCCCCCCCGATGACGGCGTCGCGGCCGTCGAGGACGAACATCTTGGTGTGGTTGGACTTGCGGCTGACGGCGCCGGCGTAGATCGCCACGTCGGCCTTGACCCCGTACTGCTGCAGGGCCTCTTCCATGGTGGTGCCCAGCGGGTTGAAGTCCCGGTTGTAGGCGATGTGGACCTGGAAGTCAGGGTTCTCGGCCTGCTTCTTGGCCAGGGCCGCCAGGAGACGCTGGGCAGCCGGTTGGTCGTACTTGAAGTAGAAGGTCTGAAGGCTGATCTCTTGGTGTGCGTCTGCCAGGAGCTCGATCACCTTGTCCACCGCCTCGTCCTCGGGATCGGTGTCGTTGACCCAGATGTCCTCGATCGAGCCCAGGGTGAAGGCCGCGGGGGTCGGTACGGTACCCTTGGCGGTCTCGAAGATGGCCTGGTTGACGGCGGTTCCCGCGCGCGATCGCCCCGCGGGCGCCTCCCGAGCGAAGGAGTCCGACGCGAGGCGGGAGGGGCTTGCGGGCGCCGGTGGCGCGGCAGTCCCCCTGGAGGGGGCGAAAGAGGACAGAACGGACTCGGCGCTACGGATCACGTGAGGGGGCTCCCAGATCGACATGCGGACCATGTCGTTATCGGCGGGCCCCCGTCATGACTTGCCCACGCCCCTCAAGCGCCGCCTACTTGATGGTGAGCCCCACCTTGGTGAAGGCCTCCCGGACCGGGTCGTAGTCCCGGGGACCGACGGGCATGAAGCCGTCTACCTTGTAGACGGAGCGGATCCGGGCCTGCCCGGCCGGGGTGGCCGACAGCGTCAGGAAGGTCTTCCGGATGGCCCCGACGATGTGCGGGTCCAGGTCCGAGCGGGTGGTGAGCGTGTCGGTGGGGATCGGCTTGGAGATCGCCAGGATGCGGATCCGGGCCCGCTCGTCCGGGGACAGCTTGCGCATCCAGTGGCTGTCGGTGCCCGCGGGGTTGTTGGCGTAGGTGGCGCCGGCATCCACCTTGCCATGCAGGACCGCGAGCACCACCGAGTCGTGATCGCCCGCGTAGATCACCTGCTTGAAGTCCCGTTCGGGGTTGAGGCCGTTGTTCAGCATCAGCAGCCTGGGGTAGATCCCGCCCGAGGTGGAGGCGGGGTCCACGAACGCGAAGGTCTGGCCCTTGAGGTCCCTGAGGTTCTTCAGGTGCGAGTCCTTCAGGGTGATGATGACCGAGTAGTAGGCAGAACGCCCCTTCGTCTGGCTCTTGAGGAGGATCTTGCCGTGGGCGGTCTTCTCCGCCAGGATCGCCCCGCCGGGCGGCAGGAAGGCGACGTCCACCTTGCCGGCGCCCATCCCCTTGATGACCCCGGCATAGTCGGTGGCCACGTAGGGCTGGACCCGCATGCCCGTCGCCTTGGAGAGCAGGTCCACCATGGGCGTCACGACCTGGGACAGGTCCTTCGGGTTCTCCCACGGCGTGAAGCCGACCCGCAGCACGGGCGGCGTGTAGGCCCGGGCCGGCAGCGCGGTCGCGAGGAGCAACGAGCCGAGCAAGAGTCCAAGCAGGCGTTTCAAGGGCGTTCCTTTCTATCAGAGCGGCCGAGGCTCCGGAGGGATCCGGAGCCGTCCGGTGTCGGGCGGGACGAGGGTCTGCTGCTCGCGGATGCGGGCGATCGCCGCCTCCCGCAGCAGGACGTTGAGGGGTTCCATGTGCCGGGCCTCGGTGAAGAGCCCGTACTTGCCGTTGCCCTGGGCCAGGTAGTCGATGGTGGCGACGCGGTAGGTCCGGGTGGGCTCGAGGGGAGCGCCGTTCACCAGCACGTGCGTGGCCCGCCCCTCCGTCATGTCGCACGTCAGGCCCGAATACTGCAAGAGGCCGCGCTGGGCCGGGTCGGCCGCGGCCTTGTCGAGCAGGCGCTGGAGCAGCTCCCCGCTCATGTCCAGGGTGACCAGGGAGTTGTCGAACGGGAAGAGCGTGTAGACGGTCCCCACGGTGATGGGGCCCGCAGGCAGTGGGGCCCGGAGGCTTCCGGCGTTGATGATGCCGATCTCGGTGCGCCCCCGGGCGCGGATCAGGTCGGCCGTCCAGTTGCCCAGCTCCGAATCGTGCTGGTACTTGCCGTCGTAGGACAGCCCGCGGGCGGCCGTGCCGAGCACCTCTCCCATCCGTTCGGCGATCTGGGCCTGGTAGCGGGCCACGAGCGCCGTCACCCCCGGGTCCTCCGGCTGATCCTTGGCGATGGGCAAAAGCCGGCCCTCGTAGCCGACCAGGTGGCCGCCGTCGACTTGCAGGTCGAGCCGCCCCACGTCCTCCCCCCACTGATAGGCCTGCACGACCAGGGTCCGCCAGGTGCCGTTTCGAACCTCGGTCGGGTGCTCGACGCGCGTGTGGGAGTGGCCCCCGATGATGACGTCCACGCCCGTCAGGTGGCGCGCCAGCTCCAGGTCCTGCTGGTAGCCGCTGTGCGAGAGGAGCACCACGATGTCCGAGCGGCGGCGCAGGTCATCGGCGGTGGCCTGGGCGATCGCCGCGGGCTCGATCCACTTGAAGGCCCGCTGGTTCGCGGGGCCGAGGGTGTTGACGGCGTCCTTGCCAAGCAGGCCGAAGACGCCCACGCGGAGTCCCCCGACCTCGAAGACGTGCGAGGGTATGAACAGGGGACGATTACTCGCCGGATCGAGGAGGTTGGCGCAGAGCAACTTGAAGTGACGGCCTTTGGCCTGCTGGAGCAAGTTCGCCAGGCCGTCGTCGAGGTCGTGGTTGCCGACGGTGGTGGCGTCGTAGCCCGTCAGGTCCATGGTCTCGTAATCCGCCTGGCCTTTGAAGAAATGGTAGAGCGGGGTGCCCTGGAACGTGTCTCCGGCATCCAGGAGCAGGGTCCGGGGCGATTGGCGTTTGATCTCGGCCATCAGGGCCGCACGCCGCGCGATCCCGCCCACGTCGCGCTGTTGCAGCGTGTCGTACGGGGCGAGGTGATCATGCGTGTCGTTGGTATGCAGGATCACCAGGCTCTGGGGCGCAGCACTCGCGGGCAGGGCCAGGAGCAGCGAGAGGGCCAGGGCCACGAGGGAACGGTTCAAGGCGGCTCCTTTGGACGATGGGCGGGGAGGGTGCCGGATACCTCATACCCGGGTGGACGGCTTGCTTGTCCAGCTTGTCGGGCTTGCAGTAAGCTAGCTGGGAGCGTCAGGAAGAAGGGAGCCAGGGAGTGACTGATTATCGAGGCATGGTAGCGCCCGGATCTCAGGGAGTCGGGGGATCCCCGGTTCAGGCCTTCGCCCTGCGTCTTCGCCCGGGAGAGGACCTCCTGCTCGGCCTGGAGCGTTTCGCCACGACCCAGCGCCTGCAAGCCGGGTTCGTCATGGCCATCGTGGGCAGCCTCCGCCATGCCCGGATCCGCCTGGCGAATCAGCCCGAAGCCACGGACTTCGCGGGCACGTTCGAGATCGTCTCGCTCTCGGGTACCCTCACGGAGGAAGGGGCTCACCTCCACCTGTCCCTCTCGGACGGGACGGGCCGAACCATCGGCGGCCACCTGGTCGACGGCTGTCTCGTCTATACGACGGCCGAGGTGATCCTGGGCGAGCTATCGGCCCTGACCTTCTCGCGCGAGCTGGATCCCGAGACCACGTATCCCGAGCTGGTCGTCACGCCGCGATCCGACTCAGTCTGACGCCTGAAGGGCATCCTTCCGTACCTTTAACGCCCGGGGCCTGGCCGCCAGGGCCACCAGGGCCGTCGCCACGCAGCCCCCGCCCATGGCCATGGCGCCCCACCAGGCACCCGCTCCCTGCGCGATGGCGCCGATCAGCATGGCCCCGAGCGGGATGAAGCCCCGGTCCATGAGGGCGAGGGCCATTACCCGCCCGCGCAGCTCGTCCGGCACCTCCAGCTGGAGGGCGATACGGCACTGGGTCCGGTTGCGATGTCCCGCGAACCCCGCCAGGAGCAGGGCGCAGGCGGCCGCGTTCCAGTTCCTCGAGCAGGCGAAGAACATCAAGGCGATGCCGAAGCCCGCCACCGAGGCGACCATGCTCATTCGGCCGGGCATGCGATCGCTGCCGTAGCCGAGGCCGGCAGACCCCACGAAGGCCCCCAGCGCGGAGGCGGCCATCAGCCCCCCGAGCCCCGCCGGGCCCAGATGCTGCAGGTCGTGCGCGAACAGGGCCATCATGGAGGTGTAGGGGAACCCGAAGACCATGGGCGCGATGGCCAAGAGCAAGACCACCTGCACGGACGGCCGATCCCGGACGAAGCGTACCGCCTCCCGGATCCCGCCCGGCGCTCTCGTCGGGTGGCGGAGCGGAAGGGATGGCTTCAGGGGGAGCAAGGCCGCCAGGATGGCGAGGCTCGTCACGGCGCTGATCCAGAAGGCCGTCTCCAGGGGGGCCACCGACAGCAGCAGTCCCGCGAGCATGGGGCCGATCGCCCGTGCCAGGTGAAACTGCGCCTGGTTGAGGGCGACGGCGCGCGCCACGTAGCCGGATGGCACGAGCGACGGGAGCAAGGCCTCGCGTACAGGACCATCCATGGCCGCGAGGCAGGAGCGCACGATCACGAGCAGGGCCAGCCCCCAGACCGCCCCGTGGGCTTTCACCAGGAAGCCGATCGCCACCGTGAGGGCCATCGTCCCGGCCTGGACCCCGATGAGCAGCCTGCGCCGGTCGTGGCGATCGGCCAGGATACCGGCGGGCAGGCTCATGAGGAACACCGGGGCCACGCGGCAGGCGTTGATGAGGGCCAGCGCCAGGGCGGAGTGGGTATGCTGCATGGTTGCCCAGTTCAGGGCGACCATGTCCATCCAGTCTCCCACCCGGCTCACCAGGCTCCCGGCCATGAAGCCCCAGAAGGCGCATGGTTGCGCCGTGGAGCCGGGGCGATCGCTAGTCATGGAAGGGGCGGAACAGCTCCCGCAAGAGCGCCGGATCGTCGTTCATGGCCGCGAATGCCGCGAGGTCGATCCCGGCGACCGGGTCGGCGAGCGCGCGGGCCAGCTGGTCGATGGCGATGGTCGCGAGGACGGTCTGCACGTAGGCCTCGATCAGGTCGTCCAGGTCGAGCCCCAGCGTCTCGAACTCCTGCTCGGACAGTGGAATGAGCCGGCTGTCGTCGGTCCGCCATTCCCCGCGTTCGTCATGGTAGGACAGGTTGGTCCCGTACTGCCGCCAGGCATCGCCGTCGAGGCCTCGCTCCACCGGGGTGCGGGCGCGCCGCGCGTAGGCCGCCAGGGGCCGGAAGCCCTGGGGACCGCTGCCCACCATCATGCGTAGATCGAACACGTAGCGCTCGTCGCGCTCGTTCGCCACGGTCCCGATCTGAATCAGGTCCGTCCCATCGGAGGCGTGCGGGGACGCCGCGACCAGCCGCTGGACGATGAACAGCTCGTAACGGTGAGACAGGGAGAGGAAGCGGCCGAGGTCGGACGGCTCCGTCACGATGTAGATCCCCTGGCCCGCGTTGGAATAGGGGACCTTGATGACGGCCTGGCCCCCCAGGGCCTCTACCCAGTACGGGACGTCCGCCGCGGGGACGTCGCACACCGTCTCGGGGGTCCGGATGCAGAGCCCCGTTGCCGCCAGTGCCTGGTTAAGGCGCTGGTAGGCCTTGTGGGCCATCAGCTTGTTGCGTCCGCCTGCAAGGCAGGCGATCACGGGGTTCCGTAGGCAAGTCTCGGTCGCGAGCGGGAGCTGGAGCCAGGGGCGTTGGGTCACGTAGCGCATGGCCACGCTAATTGCCTTCCAGGCGCCCGAGGCCTCCCGGATCTCGAGGACCCCGTCCCGGAAGCGAACCGAGGGATTGGCCGCGTGCTCGTGGATCTCGGCGAGATGGACCTCATGGCCCACGTAGTCCGCGAGGGTCATGGCGTAGCCCCAGGCCTCCATGGGGTTCTTGTCGTACACGACGGCCCAGCCGCCCTCGGGCGGATCGCCCGGCCAGAGGGTCTCGCAGAGACGCCGGTAGCCTCCGGACGGGTGATCGAAGGGCAGTGCGGGCATGGACTTCTGCCCCGACGGACACGAGTTGGTCTCGATGACCACCATGGTGGGCCGGCCGTCCTGGCCGATGGCGTGCAGGAGGTCCGATCCCGCCCACGCGAGGTAGGTGCTGCGGTACGCCAGGATCCCCTCGAGGGCGTCCGGCGCCACGGCGGGGTGGCGTTGCCGGTAACGGTGCGCGAGGTCGCGGTTGGACAGCCCGAAGAAGTGCGCGACGATCGGGTGGGCCCGCAAGGGAAGTACCCGCGGGTAGTAGCACTGGCTCTTGCGAAACGCGCCGGGCGCCACCGTGGTGGCCGACTGAACGAGCGTCATCTCTTGGATCCCCCATGGCTTTTGACTCCCCGATGATCCTTCCTGGGGGGAGGTCTGCCCAGGTCTGGAACGCATCAGGTCCGGGCCGGGGGATCGTCCAAGACAAGCGGCCGGGCCAAATGGATGGGCTGTCGTCGTTTGGTCGTTCCAGGGGAAATCGCCGGTTTCGGGCTGTTCGCTGCTTGCTACGTGACGGTCTGGCGTCTGCGCGGTACCGTCGTGGTCGGGCGCATGTCGCTGCCGCGGGCGCCCCCTTCCCGGCACATGGTTGGAGGACGAGCGATGAGTGTCTATTCGGAATTCAAGGACTTCCTGCAACGCGGGAATGTCGTCGATCTCGCCGTCGCTGTGGTCCTGGGAGTAGCCTTTGGCAGGGTCGTGACGTCGTTCGTCAACGATGTCCTGATGCCGCCCATCGGCATGCTGCTTGGCAGGACCGATTTCTCGAACTTGTTCGTCAGCCTGAACGGTCGCGCGTATCCGTCCCTTGCCGCCGCCAAGGCGGCCGGTGCCCCCACGATCAATTACGGGGTCTTTCTCAACGCCGTCCTGCAATTTCTGATTGTCGCCTTGGCCGTCTTCCTGGTCGTGAAGGCCATCAACCGCCTCTGGCAGCGCGAAGCCGCCACGGTCACGTGTCCCTATTGCGATACCAAGATCTCCGCCAAGGCCGTCGTCTGCCCGAGTTGCACCACCTCGCTCAAGCCCGCTCCGAGCATCACGTTCGCTCCGGCCGAGGCAAAAGCCCCCCTTTCGGAGAACCGGTAGCAGCAAGAGCAGCCCTCCTGGCGAGAGCCAGGGGGGCTTGAGTGGGCTTGGGCGATGGAGCGGTTTGGCGGCTGCTTAGGAGCGGCGTGTCAGCCTGCCAGAATAGCGATCGTCGAGCCTAGGGCACCATGACTTGCAGACTCGTCGTGGCGACGTCGGTCTCGTCGTCGACCACCACGTCCACCTGAGCAGCGGCGCCGGAGATTGCCTGACCGCTCAGGTCCTTGGCCTGGGCCTTCAGACGGTAGGTCGTCATGCCCTGCAGATTCCCGAACGAGACCGTGGCGGGGACATCCTCCGCGCGCAGGCTCCGCGTCGCGAGGAGGGTCTCCACGTTGCCGGCGAGGGCGTAGAAGCCAACCTCGAGCGACGTGAACAGCACCGATCCGGTCGCACTGAGCGTCACGCTCGCGGCCGCCGCGAACGGCGTCGCGGTCAGCTTGACCGTCAGTGGGCTCAGCGTGGGCTGGTCATTGCCGCCCACCGCCACCTCCACGTACGACTCCGCAGCGACGCTGATGAGGTCGCTGGGGGCTGTCCCGGCGGCCCGGTACGCGTACGCGCGGACCCGGTACGTGGTGTTGGCCATGAGGTGGGCGAAGGTGATGGGGCTGTTGAGCTCCGAGCGGCTGAGATCGGCCGCGACGGGGGCCCCGCCCGTGCTCAGGACGGGCTCTTCCCCCTGCTCCGTGACGCGGTTCAACTCGAGCACGAGGTGATTCACGCTGGTGACGTCGACCTGAGGCACCACCGCCTGGGCACGATAGCCGCTGGATTGATAGCGGGGGGTGAGCGTCAGCGTGGCGTCTCCGGGCTCCGGGCTTGCGATCGGGTTGACGTGTGCGCAGCCGCTGATCGCCAGCAAGAGGAGTGGGATATACCGATGGAGTTTCATGGGGTTACCTCTTCAGGGCTAGGGGGGGCGGCTATGCCGCCCCCCTCCTGGCGATTGGTGGCTACTGGATCGGGAAGCGCTGCACGTGGCTATTGGTGAAGACGTACAGCGAGTTGCCCGCGATCACGCTCTCATGCCCCCACTCGTTGGCGGTCAGCGTGACGCCGTTGACCACGGAGAAGGCTCCCAGGGACCCGTCCGGGTTGACGGTGGCCGCCTCGATCGTGGACACGCCGCCGCTACCAGAGTTACCCCCGATGGCGTAGAGCTTGCCGCCGATAAAGGCCCCGCACCCCGCGTCGCGCCCGGTATTGAGGGTCACGCCCGCGTCCTGGATATTGCCGAGCGACCCATCCGGGTTGATCGGGGCCTGCAGGACGCTCTTACGCGTTCCATAGCCGCTGCCGAGGAGGTAGAGCGACCCGTTGGCGCGAACCGTCGCGAAGCCGGCGTTGGCCGCGGGAAGGTTGATGGCCGGGTTGGCGACGAAGTTCTCAAGCGTCCCGTCCGGGTTGATGGACGCCACCTGGGTGGTCGTAAGCCCCGAGTTGTTCTGCAGGGAGCCCCCGATCACGTAGACCTTGCCGCCGCCCACGTACAGCCCGAACCCGGCGACCCCCGTCTGAAGCTGGCTGCTCACCGTCTGGAAGGCCCCGAGGGTGCCGTCCGCCTGGATGGTCGCTGCCTCGATGCTGGTAAGGCGCGAAGCGGTCTGGGGATTGTAGCCGCCGAAGACGTAGAGGCGATTTCCGATGACCGCCCGGCGGAAGGCGCGGCGCGGCACCGTGAGGGTCACGCCCGCGTCCACGAAGGTCGACAGGCTGCCGTCAGGCTGAACATCCGCGACCATCACCTTCAAGTTGTTGGAGTAGGCCCCCATCTGGTAGACGCGGTTGCCGATGCGCACGGGCTCGAGGTAGCCGCCGACGGCGTTGGTGATGGGGAGATCCGAGGCGGTGGCCTGCAGGCTGCCGATCGTGCCGATGTCGAGGCTCTCGGGGGCGACCGGGCTATAGCCGCCATTGATCACCGTCACCCCGCTCGAGGTCGCCGTTCCCGAGAACGCGACGTCCGTGAGCGTGACCTTGAGCTGCTGCATGGTCGGCTGGTCGTCGTTCGTGACGTTCACGTCGACGTACGAGCCCTCCAGCGTGCTGATGAGGTCGGCCGGGTTCGTCCCGGCGGCACGGTAGGCGTAGGCCCGGGCGCGGTAGGACGTGTTGGGATGCAGGGCCGTGAAGGTGATGGGGTTGCCCAGCTCGGCGCGCACGACGTCGGCCTGGATGGGCAGTCCCGTGGCGTCCGTGGCGGGGCTCTCACTGGCCTGGCCCACGACGAAGAGCTTGACCACCAGGTGGTTGATGCTCTGGACGGTATTCGGCGTCACCACCGACGACACGGCGTAACCGCCGCTCACGATTTGCGGAGTGAGGACCAACTTGCCGGTCGCCGCCGCGTTCGTGACAGCGGGCATGAGCGACGCGGGGAGGGTGGCCCCGGTGCAGCCCGTCATCATCAGGCTGGCGGCCAAAAGGGCGGCGCGAGAAACATTCTTCATGGGGGCGACTTCCTTGTCTCGACGGACCGGGTTCAATCCATGTTCCGGTCCAAAGGGGGGGACTCTTTCGACTCATGGCGTCCTGCAAAAAGCGAACCGATTCAGGTTTGCAATGGATGCCATAATTAGAAAATTCCCATAAAGTCTTCAGAAAAGGCAACAAAACGAATGAAATATCCGTGATGATTTCGCGGGGATGTCAATCAAATCCGGGGTGCTGAGTGAAGGAATTGTGAGGGATTCGTGAGGGAGTTGAGGATGCTTCAACACCGGATTGCCATGAACCCCGGGAGCGTACTGACATGGTAGGTCTTGGCAATCCGAATGGCCCGGATGATGAGGGGCCAAGCAAAGAGAATGGGAAACGCCTGGCCGATCTCCAGGCCGAGGTGGGAGAGTCTGGAGAAGAGCTCGCTGCCCGTTCCGAAGTAGGCCCAGCCGGACTCGAAGATCCCGAGGGCCAGGGTATAGGTGAGGGGGTGCTGGATCCAACTGCTCAGGCGCTCACGCTGGGCTTCGCTACGGTAAGCGATGCAAGCGAGCAGCAGGAGGTAGATAGTAGGACAGGCCTTCTAGCCCTCCGATCCGAGCAGAGCGACTCCCAGTATCAGCGCCGCCCACACCCCGAATACGTAGAGCAAGAAAAGCGGGATCCCCAGGACGAATCGTTGCTGAACGAATGGCGACACCCAAGGCTAGCTGAGCAGAAGGATGCCTGCCATTGCCATGGCCACCCAAGGGAGAGGATTGACGTCGCTCCTATGGTTCAGCATCGCTCCACCTCAAACCGAGACAGGTTATATGGGTTTTCGACGCATTAAGAAGGCTTGACGCGGCCCCGTCCATCAAGCGTGGGTTTTGATCTGCGTGAGAAACGCCCGCGCGGGCGGTCCG
>DATNQJ010000583.1:0-5144 GCA_036704085.1 Stenomitos sp. | reverse complement strand
CCGGCTCCTTGATCGTCGAAGAGGCCGGCGGGCGCATGAGCGACTATCACGGCGGCCCCTTCGACGTCTACGGCAAGCAGCTCCTGGCCTCCAACGGACGGTTGCACGAGGCCATGATCCGGGTCCTGGAAGAGTCCAACGGAGTCGATTAAATGAAACGCGTGCTCGCCTCACTCGTCCTGGCCTCGACGGTGCTCTTGGCCGGGCCCGTTCCATCTCCTCAGCCGGCCCAGGCCTTCGCGTTCTGGTCCTCGGATCCAGACGTCCAGGCGCGCCGCGACTTCGAGACCCTCATGCAGGCCTACCGCACGACCCTCGCGGGAGGAGCGGAGGTGGGCTGGTCGGAGCTCGCCGATCGCTTCGAGCCCTATGCCAGCCGCTACCAGGGGATCTGGGGCCTGCGCAGCCGGCTGGTCTGGCTGGACTGCCTGGATCGGGCGGGGCGGGGCAGCCAGAGTGCGGCTGGCTGGAAGGCGATCGCCGAGGACCGCCAGGCCCCCGAGTGGGCCCTGTTGGCCACGGCCCGTGCCCTCCGGACCTCCAACCCCGAACTGTCCAAGCGGACGTATTTGCGCCTCGTCCAGGATCACGCGCACGGCCCGCTCTTGCCCGAGGCCTTGCTCGCCCTGGGCGAGATGCTCTTGCCGACGCAGCCCGCCGAGGCGCTTGCCTACCTCAAGCAGTTGCTGAAGGTGGCCCTCGGAGATCCCCTGGTCGAGCGGGCGACGTACCTGCTCGGGACCGAAGGGTCGGACGAGGCGCGGCGCGCCTATCTGCGCGCATACCGTGCCAACTATCCGCAGGGGGCTTACCGTTACGGCGTCGCCAAGGAGCTCTCCAAGCTCGGCGGCTTGACGGCCGGCGAGCGGGTGGATCTTGCGGGCGACCTCCTGGAGGATGCGGAATACGGACCTGCCCTGCGCATGGTCAAGGGCCTGACCTCGCCCCTGGCGCTCTTCCGCCAGGGACGGGCGACCTGGAGACTCGGCGACGCCAAGGGAGGCGAGAAGCTCATCCGCCAGGCCATGGCCAAGGATGGCGGCCTCCGGGCTCGCGGTTACATCGTGCTCGCGCAGATGGCCGAGCAGCGCAAGGACGCCAAGACGGCCGCCACCCTCTACCGTCAGGCCGCTGCCGACCAGGGAGAGGAAGGCCGGGACGCGCTCGATCGCCTCGGCAAGCTCTACCGCAAGGCGGACGACGAGGCGAATGCCGTTTCGATCGATCAGCGCCTCATCGCGCGCTACGGCGACTCGGAGGAGGCGAACGAGGCCCGCTGGCGCTTCATCTGGCGCAGCTACCAGACGGGTGATCTCGAGGCGGCCAAGCGCTGGGCCACGAGCATGGGCTACGAGGTGCTCGTCAAGGTGGAGGGGCCCGCAGGGGCCTACTGGCTCGCGCGCTTCCAGGAGCGCGACGGCAAGTACCAGGCGGCGGCCTCGATCTACCGCGAAGTGGTGCGGCGCAGCCCCCGCTCCTACTACGGGTGGCGGGCTCGCTATCGCCTGCAGGCCATCGAGGCCGGTCAGGACGATCCGGGCTTCGAGGTCCGGCCCGTCGACGTGGAGCTGGCGGCCGACGACCTGTCGCCCTTGCTCGAGGCCAAGGCGCCCAAGGGAGACCAGATGCGCACGGCGCGTTACCTGAGCCAGGCGGCCTCCTTCCCCGCGTCGGTCAAGGAGTTGCTCTACCTGGGCCAGGTGGAGCCCGCCCTGCGGCTCGCCCGCAAGGCCGACATGGATGACAACCTCAAGTCCTGGCTCGCCCTGCAGGGCGGTCGCTACAGCGAGGCCATCAAGTTCTCGGAGGGCACCGACCCCTACCTGAGCTATCCGCTCGGCTTCTACCCGTTGATGCAGGCTGCCAGCGAGCTACAGGGGATCGATCCCTTGCTGTTGACGTCCCTGGTCAAGCAGGAGAGTCTCTTCGACCCCAAGGCCCGCTCGTGGGTGGGGGCCATGGGGCTGGCCCAGCTGATGCCGTTCACGGCCGACTGGGTGGGGCGCAAGGTGCCGGGTCCGGCCCGGAGCCTAACGGATCCCTTCTGGAACTTGAAACTGGGGGCCTATTACCTGGGCTTCGTGCAAAAGCAGCTGAGCAACCGCCCCGTGTTCGCGGTGGCGGCCTACAACGCGGGCCCCAACGCCGTGAAGAAGTGGATCGCCAAGTTCGGCGACCAGGACGTGGACGTCTGGGTGGAGCTCATCCCCTTCCCCGAGACGCGGCACTACGTGAAGAAGGTCTTCGGCAACCTCTGGACCTACCAGATGTTGTACGGCAAGCGGTAGGTCAGCCCGCGAGCGATCGCATCCGTCCGAGGAACTCGATCCCCCGCTCGGTGACCCGGTAGGGGCTATTCATGCCGCAGCAGCCCCGCTCGAAGCCCACGCTCACGGCGCACGACGAGCCACACCCGCTGCAGCCGGAGTGGCCGGCATGGGCGTCGGTGAAGTGGCCGTGCTCGTCCATGTGGTGGCAGGCGTCCAGCTTCTGCTCGTGCAGGAAGCCGGCGTCCTCGAGCTGGATGAGCAGGTTGGCCGCGAGGTCCGAGGAGAGTCCGAAGCGCTTCTTGATCTCGGTGACCGGGGCCCCCTGGTGATCGGCGATGTACGCCAAGACGTCGATGAGCATGGTTCTATCTTATCAGGTCGGGACCTGGTCCACGCCCGCGAAGAGGAACATGGTGAGCTCCTGCTGGACCTTGGGATCGATGGCGAGGAACTCGACGCCGACCTCGAAGCGCTCGTGCTCGGTCGGAATCAGGCGGCGGATGACGCCCTGCACCGTGATGAACATGGAGGGATCCAGCACCAGCTGGAAGTCGAGGGTCTGACCCAGCTCCGGATGGCCCCCCACGCCCGTCAGACGCATGCCGCCGCCGCTGATGTCGAGCGTCTTGCCGAGCCGGAAGAAGTCGCCCGGCAGGCGGTAGCGAACGGCGATCTCCACCTGCTTGCGGAAGTGGCGGCGCCGCTGTTCGACGGAGACGTTGGTCCCCAGGGTCAGGACCACCCCGTCGTCCATGAGGCTGTGCACCGTGGTGTCCCGCTTGATCTGGACCCCGCCGGCGGCGTCGTACACGACCTCGATCGGCTGCGAGGGCTTCAGCTCCAGGGGCACGGGCGGCAGCGCGATTTGCCGGGTGCCCAGGACCCGGATGACCTTGGTCTGGAGCGGCCCCTCCGGCCCCATCAGGGTGATGGGGCGGTCGGCCTCGGGCATGGGCGCCAGGAGGCGGTTGACCTTGGCCAGGAGCTCCTTGGTCTCGATGGGCTTCAGGATGGTGTCGTTGGCCCCGACGAAGCGTGCGTTGCGCAGCTCGCGGTCCTCGCTCGACATCAAGATGATGGGCAGGTGCTGGGTGGCGGGGTTGGTCCGGATGATTCGGGTGGCCTCGGTGCCCGACATGTTCGTCATGCCGCAGTCCATGAGCAGCAGATCCGGCGTCTGGCGCGAACAGACAGCCAGCGCGTCGTAGCCGCTGCTGGCGAGCAGCAGGTCGTAACCGGCGCGCTGGAGCGTCATGGTCAGGTTGCGCTGCATCAGACGGGACTCGTCTGCAATCAGGATCGTCGACATGTCAGGTTTACCGTCCGAGGCGCTGGCGGGCCCACGTTTCCGGGCAGAGGAGGTGCCAAAGGACCTTATACCCAAACCGCGCCCGACTAAAGGGCCCCCCGATGAAACCCGCGCCGGGAGTTCGGCTTGCGGCGCCCCATGGCTCGGCGGCGGACCGCGCGAAGGCCGTCGGCTGGCGAAAATCGCCCCGTCTCCGGTACACTGAGGCCATGACGAGCGATCTGAATTCCCGCCTGAGGGCCCTGCCCTCGGTCAGCTCCATGTTGAACGCCCCGCCGATCGTCGAGGCCATGGCCCGCTATGACCATGAGCACCTCGTCGGGGCCTTGCAAGCCGCCCTGGTGCAGGCCCGCGACGGGATCCGGGCGGGCGGTGAGGCCCCCGGGCCGGACGCACTGATCCAGGAAGCCCTGCAGGCTCTACGAGCCGAGGCGCGCGCGAACCTGCGCCGGGTGGTCAACGCCACTGGGGTGGTGCTCAACACGAACCTGGGTCGGGCTCCTCTGGCTCCCCAGATGCTCGAGCCGATCGCCGAGGTGGCCTGCGCCTACTCGAACCTCGAGTTCGACCTCGACTCCGGCAAGCGTGGCTCGCGCTACAGCCACGTCGAGGACCTGCTCTGCCGCCTGACCGGCGCCGAGGCGGCCGTGGTCGTCAACAACAACGCGGCAGCCGTGCTCTTGGTGGTGGACACCTTTGCCCGGGGCCACGAGGTCGTCGTCTCGCGCGGCCAGCTCATCGAGATCGGCGGCTCGTTCCGGATCCCGGAGGTGCTCACGGCCTCGGGCGCTCGCCTCGTCGAGGTGGGGACCACCAACAAGACCCACCCCGAGGACTACGAGCGCGCCATCACCCCGGAGACGGCAATGCTCATGCGCTGCCACACCTCCAACTACCGGATCGTCGGCTTCACCGCCGAGGTCGCGCCCGAGGAGATGGTGGCGATCGCCCGCCGCCACGGCGTCCTGTCCGTCGAGGACCTCGGCAGCGGGGTGCTGGTGGACCTGTCGGCCTACGGCCTGCCCAAGGAGCCCACGGTCCAGGACACGGTCAAAGCGGGCCTCGACCTGGTCACCTTCAGCGGGGACAAGCTCCTCGGCGGCCCCCAGTCCGGCATCATCGTAGGCAAAAAGGAGCTGGTGGCCAAGCTCAAGAAGAACCACATGCTGCGCGCCCTGCGTCAGGACAAGGTGACGCTCGCGGCCCTGGAGCAGACCCTGCGCGCCTACCTGGACCCCAAGCGCGCGATGGAGGAGGTCCCGACGTTGCGCATGCTCACGCGCCGTCGCGAGGATCTGCGCCGCGAGGCCGAGCAACTGGCCAGCCGATTGCGGAGCCGGTTCGGGGACGCGTTGACGATTTCGACCCCCGAGGGCGAGTCGCAGGTGGGCGGCGGGTCCTTGCCCGCGGCGCTCATCCCGACGGTCCTCGTCGCCCTCCGGCCGCAGGCCATGGACGCGCAGCGCCTGGCCGACCGGCTGCGCCGCGCCGATCCCCCCGTGGTCACCCGCATCGAGCATGACGCCGTCCTGCTGGATCCGCGCACTCTCCTTGAAGGGGATGAC
>DATNQJ010000582.1:0-7999 GCA_036704085.1 Stenomitos sp. | reverse complement strand
GACGTGCGCCAGTACTTCGGCGAGGGCGACGAGTTCCACATGGCGTACCACTTCCCGATGATGCCGCGCCTGTACATGGCGATCGCGATGGAGGACCGCTACCCGCTCGTGGAGATCCTCGCGCAGACCCCTCCCATCCCGGCCAACTGCCAGTGGGCGATCTTCCTGCGCAACCACGACGAGCTCACGCTCGAGATGGTGACCGACGAGGAGCGCGAGTACATGTGGCGCGAGTACGCGCCCGATCCGCGCATGCGCCTCAACGTGGGCATCCGGCGGCGTCTCTTCCCGCTGGTCCAGAACGACCGGCGCCAGGCCGAGCTCCTGCATGGCCTCCTCCTGTCCCTGCCGGGCTCGCCCGTGCTCTACTACGGCGACGAGATCGGCATGGGCGACAACATCTACCTGCCTGACCGGTTCGGGGTCCGCACCCCGATGCAATGGGACGACAACCGCAACGCGGGCTTCTCGGCCGCCAAGCCGAGCCAGCTCTACATGCCGGTCATCGACGACCCGGGGCAGTACCACTACCAGGCCGTCAACGTCCAGGCCTCCCGCGAGAGCCAGGCCTCCTTCTACTGGTGGCTCGTCAACCTGCTCGACCACCGGGACCGCTTCAAGGCCTTCGGACGCGGGGATATCTGCTTCCTGCACCCCGAGAACATCCGCATCTTCGCCTACGTGCGCCGCTACGAAGACGAGACGGTGCTGGTGGTCGCCAACCTGTCGCGCGCCCCGCAGCCGGTCGAGCTCGATCTGCGGCCGTGGCAGGGGTGCACCCCGGTGGAAATCACGGGCAACACGCCCTTCCCGGCCATCACCCAGGAGCCCTACCAGCTCAGCCTGGGGCCCTACGGTTTCTACTGGTTCAACCTCGTCCGATAGGAGAGCGACTTGCTGAAGCGTTCGAGCGGCATCCTGCTGCATCCGACCTCGCTGCCGGGTCCGTTCGGCATCGGGGACCTGGGCCCCGAGGCCTACGCCTTCATCGACCGGCTCGCCGCGATGAAGCAATCCTGCTGGCAGGTGCTGCCCCTGACGCCCACGAGCTACGGCGACTCGCCGTACTTCTCGCCCTCGGCGTTCGCGGGCAATCCCCTCCTGCTCTCACCCGAGCGCCTGATCGAGGAGCACTGGATCACCTCGGAGGACCTCAGGGCGCTCCCCGCGTCCGACCCCGAGCGCATCGACTACGCGGCGGTGGCGGCCTTCAAGACGGCCATGCTCGACCGGGTCGCCGAGCGCTTCGAGGAGCGGGCCCCGGCCGAGCGCCGGGAGGCGCTCGCGGCCTTCACCACCGAGCATGCCGGGTGGCTCGCCGACTACGCCCTCTTCATGGCCCTCAAGGACGAGCAGGGAGGGCGCCCCTGGATCGAGTGGCCCTCATCCCTCACGCGCCGCGCTCCAGAGGCGCTCGCCGAGGCCCGGGCCCGCCTGTCCCGGCCGATCCGGCGCCACGAGCTCGCCCAGTTCCTGTTCTTCCAGCAATGGCAGGCACTCAAGGCCCATGCCGCACATCACGGGATCGGGCTCATCGGGGATGCCCCCATCTTCGTGGCGCACGACAGCGCGGACGTCTGGGCCCATCCCGAGCTGTGGCGCCTGGACGACACGGGCCACCCCCTGGTGGTGGCCGGCGTGCCGCCCGACTACTTCAGCGCGACCGGGCAGCTCTGGGGCAATCCCTTGTACCGGTGGGACCGCATGGCCGAGACGGGGTACCGCTGGTGGGTCGATCGCCTGCGGACCCTGCTCAAGCTGGTCGATCGGGTGCGCCTGGACCACTTCCGGGGCTTCGCGGCCTTCTGGGAGATTCCGGCGGGCGAGCCCACGGCCGTCAACGGCCGCTGGGTCCCGGGTCCCGGCAAGCCCTTCTTCGCCGCCCTCCAGGAGCAATTGGGCACCCTGCCGATCATCGCCGAGGACCTGGGCGTCATCACCCCGGACGTGGTGGACCTGCGCGACACCTTCGGCCTACCCGGGATGAAGATCCTGCAGTTCGCCTTCGACACCTCCGAGGAGAACAACTACTTCCCGCACCTCTTCCCGCACAATGCGGTGGTCTACACGGGCACGCACGACAACGACACGAGCATGGGCTGGTACCGGAAGGCCAAGGAGAGCGATCGCGCCCTGTTGGCCGAGTACGTCGGCAAGACGACGCTCGAGGAGCCGAACTGGGAGCTCGTCCGGCTAGGGCATGCCTCGGTGGCGGATCTGGCCATCGTGCCCATGCAGGACCTCATGGGGCTCGGCAGCGAGGCGCGGATGAACCTGCCCGGCACGCTCGGAGGCAACTGGCAGTGGCGCTACCGGGCCGACCAGCTCACCGGCGCGATCATGCGCCGCTTCGGGCGGCTGACGGAGCTGTACGACCGGGACCTGCGGTAAACTGGGGGCATGCAACGCTCGCCCGTCCACCTCGAAAGCGATCGCCTCGTCCTGCGCATGGGCACTCCGCCGGAGGTCCCCGAGATCCTGCGCTACTACCGGGACAACCAGGCCCACCTCGGCCCCTTCGACCCGGCGCGGCCGCCCGACTTCTACACCGAGTCCTTCTGGCAAGAGCAGGTCCGGCGCAACCTCCATGAATACCGGGCGGACCAGTCCCTCCGGCTCTTCCTCTTCGCCCAAAAGGACCCGACCTGCATCCTCGGGACGGTGAACTTCACGGCCTTCGTGCGGGGGGTCTCCCACTCCTGCAACCTGGGCTACGGCTTGGCATCCGAAGCGGTGGGCAAGGGTTACCTGACCGAGGTGCTGCCCGTCGCCCTGGGCTTCGTCTTCGACCGGCTCGCCATGCACCGCGTCCAGGCGAACTACATGCCGCACAACGAGCGCAGCGGCGCCCTTTTGAAGCGCCTTGGCTTCGTCATCGAGGGCTACGCCCGTGACTACCTGTACATCAACGGCGCGTGGCGCGACCACCTCCTGACGAGCCTCACCAACCCGAACTGGCAGCGATAACTCTTGGGAGCACGGTGAGTCTAGTTTAGCCACCTTGGCAAAGGCTTGCCGTCACCCCGGCGCAGGCCGGGGTCCACCGCAGGGCGCTACGACAGCCGCCTCAAGTGGGCGACGGTGGATTCCGGCCTGCGCCGGAATGACGGGAGCGGCGGCCCGATTCCTTACGGATACTCACCATTCTAGGGACGCTTTCGCGCGAGCGTCAGGCCGTCCGCCAGGGGCAGCAGGCTGAGGTCCACCCGTTCATCGTGGTGCAAAAAGGAGTTCAGGGCCCGGATCGCCTCGGTGTCCTCATCCCGGTCCTCGGCGTCGATCACCGAGCCGCCCCACAGCACGTTGTCGATGGCGATCAGCCCCCCGGGCCGCACCAGCTCGAGCGCCCGCTCGTAGTAGTGGCGGTAGTTCACCTTGTCCGCGTCGATGAAGGCGAAGTCGAAGCTACCCGCCTCGCCTGCCTCCAGCAGGGAGTCCAGGGTTTCGAGGGCCGGCGCCAGGCGCAGGCAGATCTTCTCCGCCACCCCCGCCTCGTGCCAGAACTGCCGGGCGATCGCCGTGTACTCCGCGGAGACGTCGCACGCCACCACCCGCCCGTCGGGCGGCAAGGCGAGGGCGACGGCCAGGGAGCTGTAACCCGTGAACACCCCGACCTCGAGGGTCTTCCGGGCCTGGATGAGGCGCACGAGCAGCTGCATGAACTGTCCCTGGATGGGCGAGATCTGCATCTGCGACCGGGCGTGATGGGAGGTCTCCTCGCGCAGGCGCGCCAGCACGGGATGCTCGCGCAGCGATTGGTCCAGGATGTAGTCGTACAGGCGATCGGAGACGTGGATGTTCTTGGTGCTCATGCCCCCTCCTTCCAAACCCCCTGCATTATCCCGCCTTTGCCGCCTCGGGACAATCGGACGCATGGAACCAGGGTGTCGCCTGGGTCCGGGCCTTGATTTTTCCGCCCTCAGGCGGCATATGTGAGGTATGAACGCACTGTTTTCGGTCTACGCCTGGATCGTCTGGGCCCTGGCCCTCGTGATCCTGGGCCTCCCCGCGCTGTTGCTCACGGTGATCTCGCCCCGCCTCGGCTTCCGGGCCGCCAAGGTCCTCGCGGGCGTGGCCCTCTTCCTCACGGGCATCCGCGTCAAGGTGATCGGCCGCGAGAAGGTCGACTGGAGCCGGCCGCACGTCTTCATGGGCAACCACCAGAACCTGCTGGATCCGTTTGCCTACGTGCTCGCCATCCCCGTGTTCATGGTCGGCATCGAGAAGAAGGAGAACCACCGCATCCCCATCTACGGCTGGATCTCGCGGGCCTGGGGCAACCTGCCCATCGACCGCTCCAACCCGGGGGCCGCCCGCGAGACCATCGCCCTGGCGGCCGAACGCTTCAAGGAAGGCACGTCCGTGACCATCCTGCCCGAGGGCACCCGCACCAAGGATGGGCGCATCGGGCCGTTCAAGAAGGGGGGCTTCCACCTGGCCGTCGGGACTGGCTCCGACATCGTCCCCTTCACCTTCAACGGCGCCTACGAGCGCCTCAAGGCGGGTAGCTGGCGGATCACCCCCGGCACCATCGAGGTCGTCTTCTCGGAGGCCATTCCCACCGAGGGCTACGGCAAGGAGAACCTCGACGAGCTAGTCGAGCGGGTTCGCGGGGCCGTCTGCGCGAACTTCAAGGGTTAGCTTCTCCTCGGACCAGGCCTGCGGAGCCGAGAGCGATCCCAACAGCGACGCCAGGGCGACCTGGAACCCCAGGGCGAAGGAGTCGTAGTCGGCGCCGTTCGGCAGGCCGTTGCCTTGCCAGGCCTTGGTCAGCAACGCCTGGTAGTCGGGCGTGTCAAGATTCAGCAGAGGGATGATCACCGCGCGCTCCTCCCGGTTGGCTCGCATACCGAAGTCCATATAGACCGGCCGGGGACCGATCTATATGCCCGCTTGCTTCGCAGCGATGACCGCCCGGTAACGACCCGCCATCCCTGCTTCACGATATCCTCACACGACCCCTTCATCCTACACAAGCGAGCTGGGATCGGCAAGCCGGCTCAGCCGCCCCATGGAGGCAGGCGTTAGCCGGGGCTCGCTCCGCCCATCCGTAGCGACTACGTAGAAGACGCGACGATACCGGGTAATAAGCAAGGGATAGGGGGAACGATGTTGCCACATGATCGTCTGAAACTCGTCCACGGCGCCCTGCTCGCCATCGCCTTGCTGGGCGCCGCATGTGATCCGTCCCACCTGCTCACGACGAGCGGTCAGGACCCCGTGACGGACAGCTCCAGCCTGACGACGGTCGCTCCGCTCTCGGGCGTGGTGCTCGGCACCGATGGGAAGCCCGCCGCCGGGGTCACGGTGCGCTCCTACCTGACGACCGTGGCGCCCTTGACCACCGTGGCTCCGCTCACGACCGTCGCCCCCTACCGCACGGCCGCGGTCCAGACGGAGGTCGTGACCGACGAGCACGGCGTGTTCACCTTCCAGGAGCCCCCCGAGGGCACGCTGAACATCGAGGCCATCAAGTCCGACCAGCTCAAGGCCTTCAAGCAGCAGGTCGTGGTCGCGAAGAACAAGCGCTTGGACCTCGGCAAGCTCGCCCTGCAGCCCACCGGCACCCTCACGGGCAAGGTCACGGCCCCTGACAACCCCTATGCCACCAACTTCGAGGGGGTGGACGTCTTCATCCCGGGCGCTCCCTATGTCGTCAAGACGGATGCCGAGGGGAACTTCACCCTGCTCAACGTGCCCGTGGGCACCTTCAACCTGGTGGCCACCAAGCTGGGGATGGGCCGGGCGATCGCGACCGACGTCCCGGTCAAGGCCAAGGAGACGACCACGGTAGCGACCCTCAAGATGGTGCTCGCCTTGCCCAGCATCGACTCCATGACGCCCACCTACGGCGGCCCGGGCACCAAGGTCGTCCTCAAGGGCACGAACCTCGGAGTGACGGAGAGCAGCCTGCTCAAGATCTACGTGGACGGCGTCCAGGCCCCCAACCAGCAGATCCTGGACCCTCTGACGGTGCAGGTGACCATCCCCGACAGCGCCACGGCGGGCACCCTCTACGCGGAGGTCAACGGCGTGCGCGGCAACCCGGCTACCTTCCGGCTGCTCAAGGAGCTGTCCATCAGCCCGGCGAGCGCCGAGCTGCGGATCGGTAACACGCGGACCTTCACGGTGAGCGCCCAGGACGTCCAGGACCAGACGGTCCCGAGCCCCATGCTGCGCTGGACCCTCGGAAACTCGGCGATCGCCGACTTCGTGAGCGCGAGCCCCGAGCATGCCCAAGCCGTCACCGTCGAGGCCGCCTCGGTGGGCGACACCCTCCTGCGCGTCTCGAGCGGCAACCTCCTCAAGTCCCAGAGCCTGCACGTCTTCCAGGTCTACAACGTGCAGGTGAAGCAGGGCGGTGAGAGCGTCAGCGAGCTGACCCTCAACGCCATGCCCGAGGCCGGCTCGCCCGACGTGGGCTTTGTCACCTCGGCCCAGCTCGCGGCCACCGTCAACGCCTCCGACGGCAGCACCCGCGGCGTCACCTGGGAGAGCTCCGACCCGAGCCGGGTCACCGTGACCGACGGAGGCCTGGTCCAGACGGCCCGCGGAGCGGCCGAGGGCGTCGTCACGATCACGGCGAAGGCGGCGGACGCCCCGGACGTCAAGGCGACCGTCACGGTCCACGTCACCATCGAGAGCGGCCTGAATGCGGGGGTGGATTAGCATGCGCGGCTGGAAGACCTGGACGACCCTCTCGGCGCTCGCCATCCTGGTGGGCTGCACCACGCATCCGACGGCCCCTTTGAGCCTCACGCCCAGCGCTCCGCCCGCGTCCCTCGCTAGCGTGCTCGCCGGGGAGCCGCTGCAGCCGACCGTCGAGGCCACCCTGCCCACCCCGGAGGTGGACGGCTACGCCACGTTGCGCCTGGCGATCCGGTGGCCCCAGCCCAAGGGTTACGGGGTCGCCTCCATGCCCCTGTCGGTCCGGTCCCTGCGCTTTGCGGTGCTCAAGGGCGAGACGGAGCTCGCCTCCCAGCTCGTCACGCGCCAGCCGGGCGACACCTCGGCGGTGGCGACCCTCCGGTTGAAAGCCGCCACGGACGTGGTGCTCGCGGTGAAGGGCTACGCCGAGGCCTCCCCCAACCCCCAGAGTGCGGTGGCGCTCGCCATCGGGCAGAGCGAGCCCTTCACCCTGCAGCGCAGCAAGTTCGCAAGCGTCCAGGTATCGCTGATTCCCCAGTTCCCGCCGATCGTCACGGCGATGACCTCGCCCTACCACGGCCTCGGCGACACCGCGGGCAGCTACTACGCGAGCGAGGGCGACGAGATCGTCCTGACGGGCCAGAACTTCAGCCGGGGCGGCACCCCGACGGTCTACTTCAACACGGTCGCGACCGAGGTGTACTCCGCGACGCCCGTGGCCGCCACCTCCGTGACGCGGGTGAGCGACACGCAACTGCGGGTGCAGGTCCCGGCCCGGGCCACGACGGGCAACCCCGTGGTGGTGGTCGACGGCATCACCACCGAGGTGCACTCGCCCCTGTGGATTCCGCAGGTGGCGATCGACGCCCCCAAGCAGAGCTACGACCCCTTCCCGGCGGATACCCGCCTGGTGCCGGACGAACTCGGTTACACGGGCACCTCTCCGGCGGTGCCCCATCCGATCCCGGGTGCCAAGCTGGCGGCGACGGCCACGGTGAGCTGGACCGTCAACACTCCGGACGCCTACGACGTTTTCGGCACCCCGCCGCAAGCGCTCCCCACCTGGGAGTTCACGAACGATATCGGCAGCTGGGTGACGGCGACCGACTATTCGATTCTCTACACCCCCGACCCGTTGCCGCCCGGTGCCGAGTATAACTACACCGATCTGTACGCCAAGTTGGGCTCAGCCAAGAGCAACACCCTCAAGCTCGTCATCGGCAACGTCTGCAAGGCCTATCCCTTCGGCTGCATGTAACAGCGGCACGTTCCGGCGAATCACGGAACCGAGCGGGCGCCCTGCGGCAAGCTGGCTAGCAGTGCTATGATGGCGTCGTACGCCTGTCATGGA
>DATNQJ010000581.1:0-17803 GCA_036704085.1 Stenomitos sp. | reverse complement strand
AGGCTCGAGGCCGCGGCCCCGCCGATGGCGCCGAAGCCGAAGTAGATCATCAGGGCGAAGCCCAGGTTCCAGACGAGCCGGCTGACCAACTCGAAGGGATAGCGGAAGAGCAGGATGAACTCCCGCTTCAGCTCCGCAACGAACAAGGTTGCGACGTTCATGCCACCCCTCCTACCACGCGCCGGTACACCTCTTCCAGATCCACCTCCTGCTGCTGCAGGGCCAGGAGCTCATGCCCCCCACTCCGCAGCGGCTCAAGGGCCTGATACAGCAACTCCGGAGTTCCTTCCGGCAGCAGGAAGCGCGAGGCGGCTCCCTCCTCAGAGAACTCATGGGCCCCCAGGGCCGACAGAGTAGCGCGGGTCCCGTCCGCCAGGGTGCCCCGCACCCGGATCTCGTAGCCCGGCGTGCGGTGGGCGCTCAAGAGCTGATCCAGGGAGTCCAGGCTCGCCAGGCGCCCGCCCGTGATGATGGCCACGCGCTGCGAGAGCGCCTGGGCCACCTCCATCTGGTGGGTGGTGAGCACGATGCCGCAGCCGGTGGAAGCGATCGCCCGCACCGTCTGCTGAAAGGACGTCGCCGCCACCACGTCCAGGCCCAGGGTCGGCTCGTCGAGCAGGAGCACCTGGGGGTCGTTGATGAGGGCGATCGCGATGGCCACCCGCTGCTGCAGGCCGCGCGACAGCTCACCAACCCGCTTCTTGCGGTGGGCGCCGAGATCCAGCTGCTCGATCAGCGCCTCGCGGCGCGCCGGCAGGTTGGTCACCCCCTTGAGGGCGCCGAAGTATTCGAGGTTCTCGCCCACCGTCAGCTTCCAGTGCAGGTTGCGGTTGCCCTCGAGCACCGCCCCCAGGCGGCGGACCGCCTCGGCGCGATGGGAGGCGACGTCCACCCCGCCGAGGTGGATGTGACCGCCGGTCGGGCGCAACAGGCCCGCGATCATCTTGATGGTGGTGGTCTTGCCCGCGCCGTTCGGGCCCAACAGGGCCAGGATCTCGCCCCGGCTCAGGCGAAAGGACACGTCGCTCACGGCCACCACCTCGGCGCGACCGAAGCGCCTCGGGTAGACCTTGGTCACCCCCTCGACGGACAGGGCGTCGGGGGTGACTCGCTCTGCCGCGAGCGGCAGGGAATCCGTTTGGGTGAAGCTCATACTCTCCTCAGCAGCAATTAGCAGGCTGTCTATACCACCAAGACGCCCTCTCCGAAGGGAGAGGGCGTCTCGCGACTCGCGATCCCCTAGGCGCGTTTGCGCTTGGCGATCTGGAGCTCGTAGGAAGGCTCGTAGTTACCGAACCGGGCGCGGGTGTCCTCGCGAGACGCGCGCTCGGTACCGGCCACCAGGTCGAAGAGGCCCTGGGCGGTGGTCGGCATGATCCGGACCTTGCGGCCCAGCGCCTCTTCCACGTCCGCGACCTCGCGGTCGTCCAGGAAGACCTCGGTGCCCGCCCGGAGCGTGATGTCCGGCAGCCAGATCTCCCCTTCGCCCTGCTGGAGCCGGGGCTCGTCGATGAGGTCCTTGCCCGTGAGCAGGCCCGTCACCGTGATGAGATCGCCCCAGAACCGGCTCGGGGTGTCCACCAGCTCGGCGTGCAGGTTCTCGATGCTCGCCAGGTCGTCGATGAGCGGCTTGACGATGTGCACCGCCGCCTTGCCCGTGATGATCTGGACGTGGCGCGGCGTCTCGAGGCGCGTCGGAAGCTTCTTGGCGAGCTTCTTCCACTCCCAGCCCAACAGGGCCGCCCCCCCCACGCCGTCCTGGACGTTGGTGAAGTCTCCGTAGGCCTTGGCCGACGGCACCGGCACCTGGCCGAGCACGTAGAACTCGTCCGAGAGCTGGACGATGGGATCCTCCCACTCCTTCTTGAGCTTCTTCTGCCAGGGCTTGAGCTGCTCGATGACCTCCCGGCACCACGCGGGCGTCGGGGCCTCGAGCTTGGTGAGCCCCAGCTCGTCCCGGAAGCGGTTCAAGGCCACCGGCACGATGTTGATGCTCATGAGCTCCGGCATGTAGCGCTCGGTCAGTTCCCGGATCGTTCGATCGAGCTCTTCCCGGTCGTTGACGCCCGGCATGAGCACGATCTGGGCGTGGAACTGGATGCCCGTCGCCTTGAGGCGGTCCAGGTGCTCGAAGATGAGCCGGGCCCGCGGCTGGCGCAGGATGGAGGCGCGCAGCTCAGGGTTGGTGCTGTGCACCGAGACGTAGAGCGGGCTGAGGCGCATGGCCTCGATCCGCTTCCACTCGCGCTCGGGCAGGTTGGTCATGGTCACGAAGTTGCCCTGCAGGAAGGACAGACGGTAATCGTCGTCCATGATGTAGAGCGACTCGCGCATGCCTTCCGGCTGCTGGTGGATGAAGCAGAACGTGCAGTTGTTGGCGCAGACCCTGATGGAATCGAAGACGGCGTCCTGGAACGACAGCCCCAGGTCGTCGTCGATGTCCTTCTCGATCGTAACAGCGTGGAGCTGTCCTTCGCGTTCGAAGGACAGCTCCACCACTTCTTCTGCCGCTTGATAGCGGTAGTCAATCAGGTCAGCAAGGGTTACGCCATTGATCGTCCGGAGGATGTCTCCCGGCAGCAGACCGGCTGCTTCCGCAAGACTTCCAGGGAAGACCTCGGTGATAATCCCTCCCCTAGTCATTCTCCTCCTCGACGGAGTCCGCACCGCCGGTGCGGAGCGACAGCGAGATGCGCTTCTCCTCGGGGCGGAAGCGCTTGATCAGGGCGGTGATCTCCTGACCGACGTGCACGACCTCTTCGGGCTTGACCTGCTTGTCGCTCATCTCGGCGGTGGGCAACAGGGCCTCGACGCCGGGCTCGATCTCGACGAAGGCGCCGAAGCTGGCGAGCTTGGTCACCTTGCCGGGGATGGTCTGACCCTCCTGGTAACGATCCGACAGGGTCGTCCAGGGATCCTCCTGCAGCTGCTTGAGCGACAGGGAGATCTTGTGGGCCTCGCGGTCGACCTTGAGCACCTTGAGGGTGAGCTCGTCACCGATGTTGAGGACGTTGGAGGGGTGCTGGATGCGCTGCCACGAGATCTCGGAGATGGGCAGGAGGCCATCGATGCCGCCGAGGTCGATGAACGCGCCGAAGTCGGCGATACGAACGACCTTGCCGGTGATGATCTGGCCGACCTCGAGGTTGGCGAGCACTTCGGCGCGGAGCTTGCCCTTCTCGGCCGCGACCGCCTGGCGGTGCGAGAGGATGAGCTTGTTGCGGCGCTGATCGACTTCGATGATCTTCAGCGGCAGCTCGGTGCCGACGAGCTCCTCATGCGAGCCCTTGGTGCGCAGCTGCGACGCCGGCACGAAGCCACGGAGCTTGTAGGCGTCGACGATCACGCCGCCCTTGACCACGCCGGTGACCTTGGCGGTGATGACGCGCTCCTCGTTGTAGTCCTCGAGGGCCTGGACCCAGCCACGGGCCTGGTCCACGCGCCGCTTCGACAGGGTCAGGACGCCGTCCTCGTCCTCCTCGCGCAGGACGTAGAGCTCGAGCTCGTCGCCCTCGTGGATGAACTCACGGACGTTGCCGACGGGCACCGCCGACAGCTCCTTGATGGGAATGACGCCTTCCGACTTGCCGCCCACATCGACGAGGATCTCGTCGGGCGAAACGCGCACGACACGCCCCTTGACAATGTCGCCCTGCTGGAAATCGACGAAGGTGCTTTCGTAATCGATCTCCATCATTTCTTCTTGCGCGTTGGTTTCCAGTTCCCTCATTGACCTTTTTACTCTCTTTCGTGGTTTATTTTTGGTCGGCGCGGCGTGTGATGACGCAGTGACACCAACGCATGGATCCTACCACCGGGGGCCGCATGTTGCAAGGAAGCTCGGCTGCCGTCATGCCCGACGCCGTGGGATCGTTCCCAGGATCCGACCCGCCGCGCGGGAGGCGAGGCTCGTGGGGCTGGTCTTGCCGGGCGACGAAAAGCCCGCCCCCACACGGGAAGCGGGCAGGGATCCCCTGGAAAGCCCCCCAGGACTAGCGGCGCAGGGACGCCAGCGCGCTCCAGAACCCCGGATAGCTCGTCTCGGTGCAAGCCACCCCGTCGAGGGTGACCGGATCCGGCGTGAGCAAGGAGGCGATCGCGAGCGTCATGGCCATGCGGTGATCGCCCTTGCTCTGGATCTCGGCACCGCGCCAGCGGGTGGGCCCCTCGATGACGAGCCCGTCCGGCAGCTCCTGGATCCGCGCGCCGAGCTTGCCGAGCTCGGTGGCGATGGCGCTCAGCCGATCCGACTCCTTGACCCGCAGCTCCTGCGCGTCCCGGATGATGGTCTGGCCGTGGGCGCAGCAGGCCGCCAGCGCCAGGATGGGAATCTCGTCGACCAGGCGCGGGATGAGGTCGCCCCGGATCGTGGTCCCGACCAACTCGGAGGCGCGCACGCGCAGGTCGGCCACCGGCTCGCCCGCGGCCTCCCGCTCGTCGGTGCCCTCGATGTCCGCGCCCATGCGGGCGAGCACGTCGAGGACGCCGGTGCGGGTCGGGTTGACGCCCACGTGCTCGAGCACGAGCTCCGAGCCCGGCACGATGGCGCCCGCCACCAGCCAGAAGGCCGCGCTCGAGATGTCGCCCGGCACCTCCACGTCGACGGCATGGAGGGGCGCTCCACCCTCGAGCGAGACCGTGAGGCCGTCGCGCTTGAGCGGAGCCCCCATGGCCGCGAGCAGCTTCTCGGTGTGATCGCGCGACAACGCAGGCTCGGTCACGCTCGTCGTGCCCTCGGCGTAGAGCCCTGCCAGCAAGACCGCGCTCTTGACCTGGGCGCTCGCCACCGGGCTCTGGTAAGCCATGGCTTTCAGAGGTCCGCCCTTGATGGCCAGAGGCGCGAGCGTCCCGTCCTTGCGGCCCCAGATCTCGGCGCCCATCTGGCGCAGGGGCTGCACGATGCGGCCCATGGGCCGGCGCCGGATGGAGGCGTCGCCCGTGACGGTGGCAAAGCCCGGCATGCCGGCCAGCAGGCCGAGCATCAGGCGCAGGGTAGTGCCGGAGTTGCCCACGTCCAGGACATCCCCCGGCTCCTTGAGGCCCCTCAGGCCCTGGCCATGGACCACCCACTCGGAGCCGTCGCCCTCGATGGGCACCCCGAGGGCCCGGAAGCAGCGGATGGTCCCGAGGCAGTCCTCGCCGGAGAGGAAGTTGGTGACGCGGCTCGTGCCCTCGGCGATGGCCCCGAACATGATGGAGCGGTGGCTCACGGACTTGTCGCCCGGGATCCGCAGGGTGCCTTTCAAGGAACCGCCGGGTTCGAGAACCCGGCGATCGCCCAAGACCTCTAGAGCTTCAGTTCTTCCCGCCATTTGCCCACCCCTTCGAAGAGGCCTTCCAGTCCGACGGAGATCTCATTCTGGAGCATGATCTCGAACTGGCTCAGCTGGTAGCGCATGGCCGCGATGGCATGCAGCAGGGCTTCCCGGTTGGCCAGGCAGATGTCCCGCCCGAGGGTCGGGTTGCTCATGGCCAGGCGCGTGGTGTCCCTAAAGCCGGAGGCCGCCACCTTGGGCAGATCCGGCACGTCCTTCATGGCTCCCTGGGCGATGCGCGCCACCGAGGTCGCCATCAGGAAGGGCATGTGACTGGTGTAGGCGACGGCCAGGTCGTGGTCGTCGGGGTCCATCTCCATGAAGTTGGCCTGGAGGGGCGCGAGGTACGAGCGGATCTGCTCGGCCACCTTGCGCTCGGCGTCATTGGTCGGCGTGAAGATGTAGTTGCGCCCCTCGAAGAGGCCCGGCACCGCGTTGGCGAGGCCCCGGTGCTCGGTGCCGGCCATGGGGTGGCCGCCCACGAAGCGCCCGGAGGGGAAGTACATCTCCCCCGCCCGGAGCACCATGCGCTTGACCGAGCCCACGTCGGTCACGACCGTCTTGTCGTCGGCGAGCTTGGCGATCTTCTGGAGCGTCTCGGGGATCTTGCCGAGCGGCACGGCCACGATGGCCAGATCCGCCCCCTTGAGCCCCGCGGCGAGATCCTTGGTCGCCTCGATCCCCCGCTCCTTGGCGAGCTTGAGGGTGGCCGGGTCCAGGTCGACGCCCACCACCTGGTGGTGATCCTTGAGCCCCTCGTACAGGGAGCCTCCGATGAGCCCCAGGCCGACGATACAAATGCGCGCCATCTAAGAGTACCTCACACTATCAGGCATTAAAGCCGGTGCTGGCCTCCCGGGCGGCTAGACGGAACCGTGATGGGCGGCACGCTAAACTCCCAGGGGCTTCTCGATTGGGTTGTAACGGTGCAGGACATCCTTCATGGCCTGCAGTTCCTGCATGAGCTTGGCGAAGGTCTTGGGCAAGAGGGCCTGTGGACCGTCCGACAGGGCCTCCTCCGGCTGGGGATGGACCTCCATCATCAGGCCGTCGGCGCCGGCCACCAGGCCCGCCTTGGCCATCGGCGGCACCAGGTACCAGTGCCCCGTCCCGTGCGAGGGATCCACGATGATGGGCAGGTGGCTCAGGCGCTTGATCACGGGCACCGCCGAGATGTCCAGCGTGTTGCGCGTGTGCGCCGTCTCCACCGAGCGGATCCCGCGCTCGCAGAGGATCACGTTGCCGTTGCCCTCGCTGAGGATGTACTCGGCCGACATGAGGAACTCCTCAATGGTAGCCGAAAGCCCCCGCTTCAGCATGATCGGCTTGTGGGTCTTGCCGACCTTGCGCAGGAGCGAGAAGTTCTGCATGTTGCGAGCGCCGATTTGCAGGATGTCGGCGTAGGCCGCACACAGGTCCACGTCCTCGGTGTCCATCACCTCGGTGATGATGGGCATGTCGTACCGGTCGCGGGCCTCGGCCAGGAGTTTGAGGCCCTCCTCCCCCATGCCCTGGAAGGAGTAGGGGCTAGTGCGCGGCTTGAAGGCCCCGCCCCTGAGGATGGTGGCCCCGGCCTCCTTGACGGCCTCGGCGGTGGCCATGAGCTGCTCGCGGCTCTCGACGCAGCAGGGGCCCGCCATCACGATGAGCTTCTCGGTCCCGCCGATCTCGACCGGTCCGACCCGGATCACCGTGTCCTCGGGGTGCGCCTCGCGGCTCACGAGCTTGTAGGGCTTGCGGATGGGGATGACCTCGCTCACCCCGTCGATGAGCATGAGGCTGTCGGTCGTGATGGCGCGCTTGTCGCCGACCGCCCCGATGATCGTGCGCTCCACCCCTTGGGAGAGGTGGGTCTTGAAGCCCAGGGTGCTCAGCTTGTCGATGACATGTTGGATCTGCTCCGCCGACGCGTCGCTCTTCATCACAATGATCATGGTGGTGCGACGCCTTGCGGCGTCTTCCCCCTTTCCGTAAGCTAATGCCCTGGCGAGCGCCAAGAGCTCCTAACAATCCTGGTCTCGAGAGCCAGGCGACAAGAGGTGGCGGGTATGGCGCTCTCCCCCCTCATGCCCGTATGACATGGCTTCGTAACCCGAACGCAGCGTAGGAACGGCTCGTCTCGAAAGGGCTCTCTGTGCAACACTCTGAATCGGTTGGCGTCCTCACCCGGCTGGGATCCCCGCCGGCCCGCTGGACCTACGTCGTGGCCTGGATGATGGTCATCTTTTTGGCCTCGGCCGATAGCTCGTCGGGGAGTCATTCTAGCGCAATCGTGGACACCGTGATCCACTTCCTGCGGATCGAGCCCTCGCCTGCCCAGCTCGAGCTCACCAACCACCTGTTCCGCAAGGCCGCTCACTTCACCGAGTACGGGATCCTCGGCCTCCTGTGGGCATGGGCCCTGCCGCAGGGCCCCTACCGCCTGATCCTGGCATGGACGGCCGCGACCCTCTATGCCGGCTCGGACGAGTTCCACCAGCTGTTCGTGGCGAGCCGTGGACCGGCTTTGACCGACGTGGGCATCGATTCGGCGGGAGCGGCCACCGCGCTCCTGCTCGGTTGGACCCTCCGACGCCCTGCCTTGACAAGACAACGAAATAAAAGTTAATAAGCCAAGGTCCATTTTCGGAGGACCCATGGCCCGCCATCGCCTCTGGCTTCCACCTGCTTGGCCCCACCTCGCCCTGCAAGCGGGCCTCAGGTGGCTCTGCACGTGCCCGTGCATGCAGTGTGACGCCCCGGAGGGCGATCCCCTCTGCTTCGCATGCATGGCCACCCTCGGCTCGCTCCCTCGCCGCCACTGTCCCCGGTGTCTCGGCAGCCTGTCGAAAGAGGGAGCGTGTCCGCTCTGCGCCCGGGGGCCGGTGCCCTTCGAGGCCGTGCTGGCGCTCGGGCCCTACACGGGCGGCCTGCGCCAGGCCATCCGGGCCATGAAGTACCGCGGGCGGGCCGACCTCGGCCTCAGCCTGGGCGAACCACTGGCGGCCGAGCTGAAGGCATGGCAGGGGACCGACTGGCTCGTGGTGCCCATCCCGATCCACGCCCGACGGCGCGCCGAGCGCGGTTACAACCAGGTCGAGCCCCTGGCCTGGCAGGTCGCGCGCAGGCTCGGCTGGAGCTACGATGCCCGGGCCCTGGAGCGGCTGGGACGCTCGGCGCCCTTCTACCAGCAGGGACGGCGCGATCGCTGGAGCGAGGCGCAAGCTGCCTTTCAAGCCCAGCCGCCCCGCCTGCAGGGGCGCTCCGTGCTCCTCGTCGACGACATCCTCACCTCGGGCGCCACGTTGTGGAGCGCGGCCCAGGCCGTACGGTCGGCGGGTGCACGGCGGGTCAGGGCCGCCGTCCTCGCCCGCGCCACCATGCGTCCCGAGTCATCGTCTTCCTAGGGCGTCGCATGGACCTCGAGGGGCCGGGGCCCCGAGGGTTGAGGGGCCCCCTAGCGCCCTCCTGGCGCGAGTACGCCATCGTTCGTTATTAAGTATCGTAACAACACGTTGATTTGCCAACTGGAAATCATTTAAGGTTGGAGATGAAGAACCTAAACGCATCGTGAAGCAAGGCGCTCACCTCGCCATGCGGAAAGGCAGCAAAGGAGCTACCTTGGACCCGCTTCGACCACGGCCAGCCAGAAAGTTGAGCTTGGGCCCCATGAAGGGTCCCACCCTCACCTTGCTGCTGCTCGCGGTCTTCTGGTTCTCCCCTCTGCCCATCCACATGGATATCCGGGCCGCCCTGCTCGGCCTCAATACGGCCTACTCCACGCTGCTGGGCGGCGTATGGCCGGCGCTCGCCACCACGCTCCTCAGCATCGCCTACTTCCTGCTGGTCTTCTTCGACCCGTCCCTGCCCCATGGCTACTCGCTCGACCACATGGTCCGGATCATCACGCTCACGCTCGCCCTGCCCATCGGCATCAAGATCCTGCTCCACGGCAAGGTCAAGGCGGAGCTGGCGGCCACGCTCAAGGCGGAGCGCGACGCGGCCCTCGCCCATGCGCGTCAGCTCGAGTCCGAGGTCGCGCGACGGGTGGCGGAGCTACGGCAAGCGACCCTGCAGCAGCACGAGCTGGAGCGCTTTCGCGAGCTCGATCGGATGAAGGGCTTGTTCGTCAACGCCGTCTCGCATGAACTGCGCACGCCCCTCACGACCATCGTGGGCTACGTGGAGTTCCTCGAGGACGGCATCGGCGGCATGCTCAGCCCGATTCAGAGCGACTACATCCAGCAGATCCGCCACAGCTCCAGGCAGCTGCAACGCCTGGTGGACGACCTGTTGGACTTCGCCCGCCTGGAGGCCGGGACCTTCAAGCTCAGCCTGCGGTCCGCCGACCTGGGCGACAAGACCCGCCAGGTGGCCAACAGCCTCCTGCCCCAGGTGATGGATGCCAAGCTTCAGCTGGAGGTCTCGGTGCCGGAAGGGCCCGTGCCCGTCACCATCGATGCCCAGCGGATCGAGCAGGTCATGCTCAACCTGCTGAGCAACGCCGTGAAGTTCACGCCCCAGGACGGCCGCCTCCGCATTCGGCTCACCACCGAGGGCGACATGGCCCGCTGGTCGGTCGAGGACACGGGCATCGGCATCGAGCCCGGCCAGATCGAGAAGCTCTTCCGCCCCTACTCGCGCATCGAGACGGAGCTCGGCGTGAAAGGGACGGGCCTCGGGCTATCGATCAGCAAGGCGATCGTCGAGGCCCATGGCGGTGAGATCGGGGTCGAGAGCGTGCCCCGGCAGGGCAGTACGTTCTGGTTCCAGTTGCCCCTGCCCTCCGTCGAGACGCCGGACAGCCTGGCCGAGTTGAGCCCCCAGGCGCTCTAGAGTCCGGGGGCGGGAGGCTTGGTCGTCAGATGACTCATCCTTGCTCCCTCCTGCGCTCGATGTCCTGGCGAACGGCATCCAGCCGCTCCCAGGCCTCCTCTCCGGGCAGGAAGGCCGTGTAGAGCAACGCGGTCAAGAGGCACAGGCCGCCGAACTGCAGCATCATCTCCGCCCTGACGAATTCCAGATGAAGCATGCCACCCTCCTTCCGGAGCACCCATGGGTCTTTTCGGCCAGGCGCAGGCCCGCCCAAAGGGCGGCCCCATGTGACTTTGGATACACCGCGGACATAACGGAGCGTTATCGCGAGCATCGAAAACTTTCGCTTCCCCGGAGGACGGAGCGTCGCCTACGATGATCCCGTCCAATCCACACGACAAGCTCGGAAGAAGGCTCCTCGCTCGAGGAGCCTTCTTCCGGGTTTAGAGGCCTTCGTCGCCCGGGTAGAGAGGAAGCGTACCGACCCGGAATTGCCACGGAGGCGAGATGCCGACACCCCGCACCCTTTCCATTGCCGCCCTCCTGCTCCTGGCCCTGATCGGCTGCGCACCGGGCAGCCACACCCCTATCCAGAGCGCCGCCAGCCCGTCCCCCACTCCGACCGAGGAGCCGACGGCTGCTCCCATCGTGGGCGGCATCCAGTAGGCGGCCATAAGCGTTTGGGAACCTCCCCATAACCGGATCCGTAGAATCCCCGCTATTGGTCTGCTCGCCCGCCAATTAAGCTCATGAGCGCAAGAACGGCTCCCAAAGCCGATCACCCCACCCATAACGCCCAGTTCGCTTTTCAAGGGGGAAGACGATGCGCGGCATGAAGATTCGTCACCTGCTCATGGGACTGATCGGGCTGATGGCCCTGATCGCGGTCCTGCTCCTGGCCAAGGAGGGCGCGCGGGTTGCGGCCGAATCGGCCAAGGCCACCTGGATCCAGCAAGCCAACCGGCTGGCGGACGACATCCTGACGGCGAACGCCAACGAGGCCATCGAACGCGGCGTGACGGCCACCGCCATCGCCGAACCGAGCACGGTCACCCCCGGCACCCGCCAGAAGATCGCCACGCTGCGCGAGACCGGGGACAAGGCCTACCAGGAGGCGATCGCCCTCGCCCGAGGCCTCGTCGGCAAGGACCCGGAGCACCCGCTCTCGGGCAGCCTGCAGGTCCTGTCCGAACGCCGAGCGGCCCTCGAGGAGGCCCGCCACTCGGTCGATCGCATCCTCGAGACCCGGACGCCGGACCTGGCCCCCAAGGCCTGGATCGGCACCATGACGAGCTTCATCGAGGCCCTGTCCCAGGTGCGCCGGGACGCCTTCGTCGCGCGCACTCCGCTCGACGAGGCCTACCGCAGCAACCTCCAGGTCAAGGAGATCGTCTTTTTGGCCGCCGAGTACGCGGGCCGCGAGCGCGCCACCCTCGGCTCGGCCATTGCCCAGGGCAAGCCCCTCGAGGGCGAGCTGGCCCAGAACCTCGCGCGTTACCGGGCCATCGTGGACCAGAACCTCACGGTCCTGCGCCTCATCACCAAGAAGCAGCCCGCCGACTCCCGGGTGGGCGAGGCCATGGCGCAGCTCGACTCCGAGTTCCTCGGCCGCTTCGAGCAGGTGCGCTCGTCGGTCTACCAGGCGAGCGCGGCGCGAGCGCCCTATCCCCTGAGCGGGGCCACCTGGATCCAGGAGGCGACCCGCGGCATCAACTCGATCCTCAAGGTCTCGGAGGCCGTCAGCGCCGACACGGAGCATGCGGTCGCCGCCGCACAGCGCGAGCAGCAGGTCGGCTTTTCCCTCCTGGTGGTGATGTCTCTCTTGACCCTGGCCCTGGTGGGTCTCGCGGCCCTGCTCCTCCAGCGCCGCATCCTCGCGCCCCTGCAGCAGCTCATGCAGGTCGCCCACGCCGTGGCCGACGGAGAGCTCGACCGGCACGTCGCGGCCCTGCACCAGGACGAGCTGGGCGACCTCGCCCAGTCCTTCGAGAAGATGATGGTCTACCTCCGCCAGATGGCGGGGGCCGCCGAGGAGGTCAGCGCGGGCAACCTGAGCGTGCAGGTGGAGCCCAAGAGCGATCGCGACCGGCTGGGCACGGCGATCGCCCGCATGATCGCCGGCCTGCAGGGCATCGTGGGCCAGGTACGCCATGCGGCGGATGCGGTCGCGACCACCGCCGGCCAGATCGCCACCTCGAGCCACCAGCTCTCCGCGATGGTCGCGGTCGAGGCCTCCAGCAGCGAGGAAACCTCGGCCGCCATGGAGGAGATGGCCGCGAACCTCAAGGCCGTGGACCAGAACACCCAGACCCTCGAGAAGAAGGTCTCGGTGGTCCAGGACCAGTCCGGCGAGCTGGCCGCCGCCGTCACCCAGACCTCCGGCGCCATCGCCGAGCTCGCCGCGAGCATCCAGCAGGTAGCCGGCAGCGCCGCCCACGCCAACGAGGTCGCGAACGGCTCGAGCCATGCCATCGTGAGCGGCGAGGCGGCAGTGGCCGAGGCCAAGGCCGGCATGACGGCCATCAACGAGACCATGTCGGGCATCCGCGCGACCATCGAGGAGCTCGCCGCGCGCTCGGGCGAGATCGGGGCCATCGTGGAGGTGATCGACGACATCGCCGAGCAGACCAACCTGTTGGCCTTGAACGCCGCCATCGAGGCGGCGCGTGCCGGTGAGGCGGGCCGGGGCTTCGCGGTGGTCGCCGACGAGGTCAGGAAGCTCGCCGAGCGCTCCGCCAAGGCCACCAAGGAGATCGGCGGCCTCATCACCCGCATCCAGCAGGAGACGGCCCAGGCCGTGGGCGTCACCCACGACGGGGCCCAGAAGGTCGTCGCCGGGGTGCGCCTCGCCGAGCAGACCCACGAGGCCCTGCAGCGCATCAAGGCGTCGGCCGGGGCCGTGAGCACGCTCCTCGCCGAGGTCGAAGGGGCCACCAGCGAACAGGCGCGCGCCAGCCAGCAGATCGTGGCGGCCGCCGAGCAGATGGCGCACGTCAACCAGGAGGTGAACCAGGCCGTCGCGGAGATGCACCAGCTCACCCGGTCGGTCAGCTACGCCACCACCGAGCAGCGGCAGGGCGCCGACCAGGTGGTGATGGCCATCGAGAACCTGAACGAGACCACCCAGGAGGCCTCGTCCGCGACCCAGCTCGTGTCCACGGCCGCCAGCAGCCTCAGCGCACAGGCCAGTACGCTCCAGGATGCCGTCTCGCGCTTCAAGCTGGCCGAGGCGGCGGGTCGGGGGGCCCCCCTCGCCCTGACCGTCGGGAAGGGTGCACGGATCACAGCTTCTTAACAGCCGCTGCGGTATCGTGAGACGACACCCTCCATTCCAATCCCATCCCAGGGATGCGGCCCCGGCGATCGCCGGGGCCGCATCCCCTTGGATCGGCTAGGGGCCGACCCGTTCCAGCTCGGCAAGCCCCGCTTCTACCTCCGCGAAGGTCTCGAAGGTCCGCGCTCCCTCGGGGATGCGGTGCCCGGGCAAGCTCCGGACGCCAGGGCCTCCGAGCCAGAGCTGAACCGTCGGCGCCAGGGCCTCTGCGATGGCGAATACCTCATGCGCCCGCTTTTTGGGATCGTCCGTGTAGACCAGGCTCAGGCCCACCACGTTCGCCCCGCTCCGGGCCGCCGCGTAGGCGACCTCGTGCACCGGCAGGTCGGTCCCCAGGTAGCAGACGGAGTAGCCGTGGGCAGCCGCGAGCAGTGCGACCGAAAGCAAGCCCAACTCGTGCAGCTCTCCGGGCGGGGTGGTGAGCAAGAGCCGTGCCGGCCGAGAGGTAGGGGTGGTCCGGAGGAGGGTGCCCAGCAGGCTACGCAGCAGGGCCGTGGCCAGGTGCTCGTTGGCGACGCCCAGGAGGCGCATGGCCCAGCGATCGCCGATCACCTTCATCAGGGGCACGGCAACCTGGCGGACCAGCTGTGGCGGGGTCATCAGGGCGGCGGCGACGCCAAGCTCCCGGTCCGCCGCGACGTAGTCGAACTGCTGGATGGCCTGCAGGATGCGCTCTAGCACGTCGGGGCGGATCGCCTCAGCGGGGTGCTCGACGACGGGCCCGAGCGCCTTGAGCTGGTCGAGCGAGAGGTGCGCGATCCGCCCGATGCTGTGGCCGGCGTCGACGGCATGCTTGAGGAGCATGATCCGCTCCACGTCCCCTTCCGAGTAGAGGCGGATGCTGGTGTCGCCGCGTTGGGGGGCGATCGCTCCGTAGCGGCGCTCCCAGGCCCGGAGGGTGTCCGGCATGACCCCGGTGAGTCGGGAGGCGGCCTTGATCGGATACTGCTTGACGTCGCTCATGGGGGACCTCCGGCTCCAGCCTAGTGCACCGTCCATAAATGGCCCAATATCCTCGTTGGACAATTCGTTGACCCCCCCCCGTCCGGCGCCTACACTCCCCGTGACGAGGAAGGCCTTGCGCCTGGAGCTCGGTCACATGGAGCGTTGCCATGCCTGAGCCCCCCTACTACCTCTGGGACCACTGGTATCTCGCGGGCCGATCGAGCGAGGTCAAGGCATCCAGGGCGCATGGCGTGACGATCATGGAGACGCGCCTGGTCCTCTATCGGCAGGCCTCGGGCGAGGTGGTCGCGTTGCGCGATCGCTGCCCCCACCTGGGCGCCTCCTTGGCGTTGGGCCGGGTGAAGGGGGACTGCCTCGCCTGTCCGTTTCACGGCTGGACCTTCGACTCGAGGGGGACCTGCGTGGACATCCCGGCGCTTGGCGATCCCACGCCCCGGCTGCGAGGCCTGACGATTCCTCGCTACCACGTCCGCGAGGCGGCCGGGCTCATCTGGGTGTTCATGACCCGGCGCCCCGATCTCGTGCCGACGAGCGACCCCGTGCCACCCGAGCTGCTGGATCCAACGTGGGCCTGGGGCCTCGTCGAGGACGTCTGGCCTACCAACTACACACGCTTTGTCGAGAACATGCTCGACATGGGGCACCTTCCCTATGTCCACGCCCGCACCATCGGGCGCCTCTCCCGGCCACGCGGGCCCCTTGAGCCCACCATCACCGAGCAGCCCGGCGGCTTCGACATCGCGGGCGGCCAGCTGGAGTTCCGTCTTCCTAACGTGCATCGACTCCGGATCTCGGAGGCCATGGGGATGTACATGTGGGGGGTGCCCACCGGCCCCGAGGAGACCAAGATCTACATCCTGGGGCTCCGTCGGTTCGCCCGGGCTCGCCTCCTCAAGCCGCTCTTCAACTGGATGAACCGGCGGATCCTGAACGAGGATCGCCGGATCATCGAGAGCCAGGAGCCCAAGCACGTGACCTTTGGGCCGGGTGGGGACCTTCTCATGCGCCCGGACTCGGCCGCCAAGGCCTACCGAAAGTTGCTCGCACGGGCGCTCGACGCGTCCCCCTTCGGGAACGACCCGACTCTCCCCGTGACCGAGGGTCGGGAATCCGATCGCTCGGAGAGCTGATGACATGGCCGCTTGCTGGGCATAAGACATGGGAGCACGCACCCGTTCGGGGGTGCTATCGCGAGTGACTCGAGGAGCCCATGCATAAAGACGAAGCCGCCGCCCGGGGCGCGATCACCACTTACGCCCGCCAGAACCTCAAGACCGGCAAGGTCCTGGATGTGCATTTCGACGAGGCGCGCGGCGCCTGGATCGGCTCGGCCATCGGCAAGGCGGGTGTCATCGAGGTCGTGGCCAAGGCGGAGGGCAGCCGCTTCAGCGTCAGCCATGCCGCGCCAATGGGCCGTCCCCATGCCGGGGCGAATGCTCGCTCGCACGTGCATGTGAAGAACGAGAGTGCGGCGGCCTTTTTGTTGCGCGGGGTGGTGTTCGCCGCCGTCGCGGTCGCCCTAGCGGCGGGCTACATGGTGGGCAAGCCCCAGCTCGAGAAGCTGTTGCACGAGGCCAAGCAGGCGGGTGACGTGAAGCCCACGGGCAAGTCGGAGCTAGGTGGGGCGCTCGGCGGCAACTCTGCCATGCTCGATGCGGCCGAACGGCTCTCCAAGGACCCGAAGGCCAATGCAGCGGTGAACAAGTTCATCCAGCAGAACGCCGGGGGTGCGGCCAGCAAGCTCGAGACCCTCCAGCGTCTGAACGGCACCGGCCAGTAGCTTGAAAGAGCCCCCTGAGCGATCGCTCAGGGGGCCTCTCGTTACCCATTCGCATCCAGCCCATCAGCGTAGACGTGCATCGCCTGCTGCATGAACTGGGCCATTCCGGGCTTCACCTTCTCGTAGTTGGCCGCGAAGCGGTGGTCGTTGACGTACATGTCCCCGAGCCCCCGGAACATGGCCGGATGGACGGTGTAGTAGCGGTCGTTGAGGTGGTGGTACCACCGGCCGATCTGCTCCTGCACCTGGGGATCGCCGGGCTCCCGGTCCATCAGGGCCGCGATCCGGTTCTGGATATCCTTGACCTCGGCCTTGATCTCGTCCCAGTCCTGCTTGGTATAGCGGGACGTCCGCTCCTGGCTTTGCTTCCAGGCGTCGGTGTGGCCCCAGCGGGCCTTGGCCTCTTGCCGGTACTCCTCGAGCTGGGACTCGTCGAAGCCCTCGAACATCGTGTTCTTGTCCATGGGGGTTCCCCTTTCAAGCGCCTCGATCGACTGGTCGACCGAGTGAATGAGTGCCTGGAGGCGGCGTTGTTTTTCCAGCAGGAGCCGTCGGTGGGTCAGCAGCGCCTGCTGCTTGTCGAAGCTCGGGCTATCCACGATGTCCCGGATCTCCTGCAGGCCGAACCCCAGTTCCCTGAAGAACAGGATCTGCTGCAGGCGCTCCAGGTCGGTATCCGTGTAGTGGCGGTAGCCGGAGTGGCTGACCGACGCGGGCTTGAGCAGACCGATCTCGTCGTAGTGGTGCAGGGTTCGGATGCTCACCCCCGCCAACTCGGCGACGGCTTTGACGGTATAGGCCATAACGCTCACCTCCGGCTCTCACCCTAAACTATCACGTAACGTGAGGGTCAACCCCCGAATTGAGGGTGGAGTCGGAACCTTCACGATCCCTGCATAGACTTGGCCCTCATGTTTTTGTGT
The DNA here is from genome assembly GCA_036704085.1 of Stenomitos sp. Lineage (GTDB taxonomy): Bacteria > Cyanobacteriota > Sericytochromatia > S15B-MN24 > UBA4093 > DATNQJ01. The sequence continues at coordinate 691 of DATNQJ010000581.1, read as the reverse complement.
CATGGATTCGATAGTACAGTCAGAGCCGCAATCAGCCTTTAGACCGGGGGACCGATGAGCGACGAACAGATGACCGCCTTGATGGGAAACTTCGCGCGAGCGCGCATCGCGAGTGATGCCAAGGTCATGCGGGTCTGGGAAGAGCCGCGCTACGGAGTCTGGCTCGCGTGGATCCAGTCCAAGGACCACGGTCCCTTCCAGTTGCAGGCCCGCCAGAAGGGCGGCCAGTGGATGGTTTCGCGCTATGAGGGGATCCTGAAGGCCAACTGATCCCTCACCTCCGCTTGAGCAGGAGGATTGAACGACATGCGAGTGGCCAGGCGAAAGCCTGGCCTTTACCTTGCCCGGATCCTCTCCACCAGTCAGAGAACCCTTGTCCAAGGTGCACAGGCCGTCTTGCGCTCCACCTCTTAGACTCGACCTCATCTCGCAGTCTGAACAGGAGGCATCGGCCATGAAGTTCTTTGCCTGTGCGGGTTGCGCCCGTGCCTGGACCAAGGCGGGCCTGATCTTCCGGACCGCGAGTGGGTCGCGCATCTGCCGCAACTGCTACTACTCGGCCCCCGATCCCGAGAGCGTCTACACGGAGTGGGAGCGCGACAAGCGCATCTGGACCCGCCACATCGTCGCCCGCTAACGGAAAACTGCCCCCCCTAGCAGGGGGGGATGGGGGGGTAGAACGAGTCGCCAC
>DATNQJ010000580.1:0-19308 GCA_036704085.1 Stenomitos sp. | reverse complement strand
ATCGCGAGCTCGGTGACCTCGGTGGAGGTCTCCGCCCCCACCGCCTTGACCTCGAGCACCCGCAACATGGTCTCGGGCTTGCCCGCCTCGAGGGCCGAGAGGGCGTCGTTGAGCAGCGCGCGGGCCGCGTCCGTCTTGCAGCGCATCCGGGCCAGGTAGGCGCGGATGGTGGGCAGGTCGCTCAGCGCGCTCGACAGGTGCTGGAAGGAAGTGCCCGAGCAGTGGGCCGCCGCGCGCTGGGTAGCCGCCTCGCTGATGCCGACGCTCACCGCCGCGTTCATCAGGCTGAAGTAGGGCAGGACCACCTGCATCATGATCTCGAAGCCCTGGCCGTCGGTGCCGAGGCGATGGCTGAGCGGCAGGGTGACGCCCTCGCCCGTGATGGGCGACGACGCGTTGCCGCGCAGGCCCAGTCCGTTGAAGGGAGCGGCGATTTTGAGGCCCCGGGCATCGGACGGCACCAGCCAAATGGTGCTGCCCTCGCCCGCGGATGCCTGACTCGACCAGACGTAGGAGTCCGCGTGGCCCGCCGAGGTCACCCAGCTCTTCTTGGCCTCGATGACCACCTGATCGCCCGACACCGTGGCCGTGCTCACCGGCGCCCAGAAGTGGCTGCGCGAGCCCGCCTCCGAGAAGGCCAGGGTCGAGACGTGCTCGCCCCGAGCGATCGCCTGCCGAAGCTCCACAGGCCCGAAGGCCTCGATCACGGCCGCCGCGCAATAGTGCATGCACGTGACCATCGCCGTCGAGGGGCAGACTTTCGCCAGCTGCTCGACCACGTAGGCCGCGGCGCGATGGCCCTCACCCAGGCCGCCGACCTCCTTGGAGCTGATGAGCGCCAAGAGACCCGAGCGCTTCAGCGCCTCGATCCCCGCCTGCGGGAAGGATCCCGCCTCATCGACATGGGCGGCGCCAGGCGCGACCACGTCCTCGATCAGGCGCTCGAGCGTGGCAACATAAGAGGGGGCGACAGTCGTCGTCATTTCCACGGCACATTCTCCTTGTGGCAGGGGGCAGGGCAGCTGACAGTTCATCATTAGCTAATGCTAATTCAGCATACCAAAGGAGCAGGCGGACGGCAAACCGATCGATCGTCGGGACAACAAGAGTCGGATCGTGCTAGACTAGCGGGTGGCGGGCATTTAGGCCTTGTCGACGACCTTAAAAGCGGCATGGAAAGGACCTTCGAAAGCCAATGCGCATCGTCCGAAACGACGCCGACCTCGTGCGCGACCTCCGGGTCGCCGACAACTTCTGGACCCGGTTCGTCGGTCTCCAGTTCGCCAAGGCCCTCCCCGAGGGCCACGGCCTGCTCATCAGGCCCTGCAACTCCGTGCACATGTTCTTCATGCGCTTCCCCATCGACGTGGTATTCTTGACCAAGGATCTCGTCGTGGAGCGGCTTCTACCCGACCTCCAGCCCTGGAGGGTTTCACCGGTGGTGTTCGGGGCATATCAAACGCTGGAGCTGCCCGCCGGGACGATCGCGAGGTTCGGCCTCAAGGAGGGCGATCGCCTGGACATGAAGGAGTAGGGAGTGGCACGCCACACGCGCATCATCGCCCTTGCGCTCGCGGCCGGCACCCTGGCCTTGCCGGCCTGGGGGGCCAACTTCACCGATCTCTCCGCCGATAACCCCCACACGGTGCTCGCGGTCATGCTGGCCGAACGCGGCATCCTGCCCGGCCTCTCCGACAACGAGTACGGCGGCGCCAGCCAGCTGTCCCGCTACGAGCTCGCCTCCATCCTCAACGCCCTCCTGGATCCCCGCGACGTGCCCTTCAACGTCGTCGCCTGGTCCGACATCCCGCCCGGCCACCCGGCCATGCCCGCGGTCAGCCGCGTGACGAGCCTGAACCTCCTGAGCGGGGAGGGCGGCCGCTTCGCGGGCCTGCGGCGCGTGACCCGGCTCGAGTTCGTCGACTCCCTGGTCCACCTGCTGAGCTATCGTTCGGTGATGGCCCCGTCCCATCGCAAGGGCCCCGCGCTCACCTTCTCGGACGTAGCTCCCAGCTCCCGCGAGGGCCAGATCCTGGACCGCGCGGCGAACTTCTGGCAGGTCATCGACGCCCCACGCGGCACGGCGTTCAGGCCCAACAGCTCCATCACGCGCTTCGAGGCGCTCGACATGCTGGTGCGTACCCTCCTGCTGCTCGATCCCGAGATGCAGGAGCCCATCCGCGCCGCCCTCGCCCTGTCGGCCCCCACGCCGACGCCACGCCCGTTGCCGACGCCCACCCCGGAGCCCGTCTCCACCCCGCGCCCCGTCGCCACCCCACGCGTGCAGCCGACGGTCCGGCCCACCCCCGTCGCCGAGGAGACACCGGCCCCCCGGCGCACCCCGGCGCCTGTTGCGACGCCGGCGCCCGTGGCGACGCCGACCCCCGTGCCCACCCCGCGGGTGCCCTTCTGGCAGCAGGACGCCACGCCGACCCCCGCCCCGACCGTGGCTCCCACCGTGGCTCCCACCCTGGCGCCCACTCCGGAGCCGACGCCAGCTCCGCGGGCGACGCCCCGGCCCACGCCGACCATGCGGCCGAGCGAGCGCCCGTCCAAGACCTCGGAGCTCCTGGTGCCGCGCGGCCGTCTGGGCCTCGATGCGGTGCTCTACTACATGAACGGCGTGGCGGCGCCCTTCCCCGGGTTCGTGAACCTCGACGCCTCGGGCGAGTACTGGCAGGGCCCCTTCGGCGGGTCGGGAGCCGTCTCGACCATCTACCCGATCGCCCTGGCGAGCTCCACCGATAGCCTCTTCGACCTCTATCTGCGGGCCGAGGGCCTCTACAAGCTGCCCATGCGCGGTCCCAACTGGCAGGCCGCCGCCGGCGCGGGCGTCATGATCCGCAACCTGTCGGGCGGCTCTACGGTGGGCGGCGTGAACTTCGGCGTGGGCCCCGCGGGGTCCTTCGCCATGCGGATGATGCCCGCGCTCACGGCCCACGGGGCGCTCCAGCTCTACCCGGTGATGCTCATCAACTCCCAGACCAACGGGGGCATGGGCGTGGGAGCCGGCTGGCAGCTCGGAGCGGACTACGAGGTGCTGCGCCTGCAGGCGGGGACCGTCACCGTGGGCGCTGCCTACAAGGGAACCCTCGGCGTCGGCTTCGGCGGCGCCCTCGAGACCGTACACTCCCTCACCCTGGGGGGCGGAGGACGCTTCTAGATGATCACCTACTTCCTCGCAGCCGCCATCCTCGTCCTGTACACGCTTGGCAGCTTCCTTCCCGGCGTCGCGGGCCATGCCATCGAGCAGCAGCTCCAGAAGCAGTACGGCCCGTTCGAGCGCCTACAGGCCACCGTCGTCGCCAACCCGCCCATCCGGACCGTCGGCGGTGAGGTCGAGTCGCTGAGCATCCGTGCCAACGGCTTCCAGGTCGAGGGCCTGCCCATCGCGACGGCCTCCGTCGACACGGGCCCCATCGGCGTCAACGCGGGCGCCATGCTGTTCGGACGTCCGGCTCAGCTCACCCACCCCGTCACGGCCACGGCGTCGGCGGAAGTGACCGAGGACGGGCTCAACGCCTTCCTCCGCTCGCCCAAGATCGCCAAGCAGCTCAAGGGCATCCCGACCCAGATCAGCATCCTGCCGGGCATCACCGTCACGAGCAACATCGACGTCAACCCGGGCCGGATCCGGCTCCAGGCCGGCAAGGTCGTGGTCGACGGCAGCGTCTTCATGGGGGGGACCACCATCCCGTTCGCCGCCACGGCCTCACCCCGCCTGGTGAACGAGCAGCAGATCGCCCTTGAGGACGTGCAGGCGACCATGATGGGCGCCCCCCTTCCGTCCGGCGTCCTGAACAACGCCAGCCTCCGGACCTTCGACCTCTCCAAGTACCAGACGCCCGCGGGGGTCTATCGCCTGACCGAGCTCTCCGTGCTGCCGGGCGCCCTGCGCATCGGCGCGCGCCTCGAGGTGAAGGATCTCCTCACGGGGAAATAGGTCCCCATGCCGTACGCCATTGAAACCCGGGGACTCACCAAGCGCTTCAGCGACACGGCCGGGGTCTTCGGAGCGTCCCTCCAGGTCGAGGCCGGCCTCATCTTCGGCTTCCTCGGGCCGAACGGAGCGGGCAAGACGACCACCATCCGCATGCTCCTGGATTACCTGCGCCCCGATGCCGGGCAGGCCCTGATCTTGGGGCTGGACTGCCACGCCCAATCCCGGGAGCTGCGGGCGCGGATCGGCTACCTGCCGGCCGAGTTCAACCTCTACGAGGAAATGACGGGCGAGGCGCTCCTAAGGTACCTCGCGGGGTACCGTCCCGCCGGCAGCCTCGAGCGGGCCAAGGTGCTCGCCGAGCGCCTGAATATCAAGCTCAGCGGCAAGATCCGCCAGTACTCCAAGGGCATGAAGCAGAAGGTCGCCCTCCTCCAGGCGCTCATGCACGACCCGGACCTCATGATCCTCGACGAGCCCTCGGATGGTTTCGATCCCCTCATCCAGCAGGAGTTCCACCAGATCCTGCTGGAGGCCAAGGGACGCGGCAAGACGGTCTTCCTCTCCTCGCACATCCTGTCCGAGGTGGAGCAGATCTGCGATCGCGTCGCCATCATCCGGCAGGGCCGGCTCCTGGCGGTCCAGAGCATCGAGGAGCTGCGAGCCAAGAAGATCCGCCTGCTCAACCTCACCTTCGAGCACCCGGTGGACGCCGCCGCGCTGGCGTTGCCCCACGCGACCCTGCGCACGCAGCAGGGGCTCCATGCGACCTTCGCCTTCGCCGGGTCCGCCCGCGAGCTGCTCGCCGCCCTGTCCCAGGTGCCGGTGGCCGACTTCACGCTCGAGCCCGCCCGGCTCGAGGAGATCTTCCTCAGCTACTACGAGCACCAGCAGCCATGAACCTCCACGTCCTGCGCCACGACCTGCGCATCGCGCTGCGCTTCCTCTTGACCCTGGCGGTGGGGGTGGGCCTCTTCGCCGTCCTCATGACCGTCATGTATCCCTCCATGCAGGACTCCTTCGACACCATGCTGAAGGCCGTCCCGAGCTTCCTCAAGCCGCTGGTACAGGCCCGCATGGGCATGAACACGGTCGAGGGTTTCATCACCGTCGCCTTCACGCACCCGGTCATGCTGGCCCTCATGGCCTCCTGGTCGCTGTCACGGGGGGCCCAGGCGATCGCAGGCGAGATCGAGCGCGGGACGCTCGGCTGGATGCTCAGCTACCCCATCGGCCGCACCCCATTCCTGACGGCCAAGGCCGTCGTCATGCTGCTCGGCTGTGCCGTCTTGGCGCTGGTCTTCATCGCGGGGGTGTGGGGGGCGCTCGGCGTCCTGCACATCCGCCACGGGGGGCTTGCGATCTACCTGCAGGCGGCCTTCATGACCTTCATGCTCTACGGGGCCCTCGGGATGCTCACCCTGTGGTGTTCGGCGGCCAGCTCGGAGCGCGGACCCGCCACGCTCGTCGGGACGGCCTTCCTGCTCGTGAACTTCCTCTGGAACTATGCGGCCGAGCTCTGGGGGCCGCTCAAACCCTACAAGTTCCTGTCGCTCTTCGACTACTACGACCCCAAGGCCATCCTGAACGGGGCCGGGATCGAGACCCTGGACGTCGCGGTTCTGGGTGGCCTGATGCTGGTGTCGCTGGCGGGCGCGATCGTGACCTTCCAGAAGCGGGACCTTTCGATCTAGAGCCCCTTGCCCATCGGACCGGCATGAAAAAACCGGCCCTCCATCGGATGGCCGGCCGGAAACGGGTGCGCGCTCAGCCCTGCTTGGCCGTCGCCAGCTGGTCCGCGAACTGATCGATGACGGCGAGCACGTCCTGGCGCTTGAAGGGCTTGGTCAGGTACCCATCGGCCCCCGAGACGATGCCCTCCTGCTGATCGGCGCCGCTGGCACGGGCCGACTGGCAGATGATGATGCCATGGAAGCTCGGGTCCGCCTTGAGGCGGCGGGTCGCTTCGAGCCCATCGAACTCGCCGGGCATCAGCACGTCCATGAACACCAGATCCGGCTGCTCCTTGAGGGCAGCCTGGACTCCGGACGGACCATCGGAGGCCGTCACGACCTGATGACCCTCTCGAGTCAGCAGGATGCTGAGAATCTCCGCGTTGGTGGGTTCGTCTTCGACCACGAGTATCTTCAACGGCTTCATAAGGCGGTATTGTAACATAGAAATGTGAACAGATCCCCCAAGCACGCCATCTTTCTTAATCCAGGGCACGGGCCGTTTGCCGGATCGCTCCCACGACTCGAGGCCCCGGCCGGGACACCTCGTCCGCCGACAGGGAGACGAAGCGAGCCCGCGGTAGCCTCGACTTGAGGCCCGGCACGGCCCCTGCCAGGTTGCTGGGATAGAGCACCACCTGGGGCGCCCCCGCGATCAGCCGCTCCTCCGAGAAGGGGCGATACCCGGGCTCGGTCGCGAGGTTGCGGCCGCCGGCCCGGACGATCAGGTCGTTCAGGAAGGTGCCCGGTCCCGCGCTCATGAGCGGCCGGTCCCAGACCAGGTAGAAGACGCTCGGATGATGCTTGGCGGGCTGGATGGCTGCGAGCTCACGCCGATACCGCGCGGCGAAGGCCTTGCCCTGCGGCCCCATGACCTCACCGAGCGCCTCAGCGTTCCGCGCGACCGAATCGAGCGTATCGCTCTCGAGCTCCACCACCGGGGCCTTGAGCATCCGCGAGAGCTGCCGGAGGGCGGGGGCCTTCGAGGGGATCGTGAGCACCAGATCCGGCTTGAGCGAGAGGATGTACTCGACGCTCAGGCTCTCGGCGCCGCCGACGTGCGGCTTGCGCTTGGCTTCGGGCGGATAGTCGCACATGTCCGTGACGGCGATGAGGCGATCGCCCCAGCCGATGGCGTACATGAGCTCCGTGTTGGAGGGCGCCAGCGAGATGACCCGGCGATAGGTCCCGGAGGGCACCGGGCGTCCCGCGAGATCCGTCAGGGCATGCGCGGGCAGGGCGATCGCCCAGCACAAGAGCGTCATGAACAACAAGCGCACCAGAAAAGCCCCCCTTGCGTCCTTTTCCGCGGTCCACCGCGCCGGAATCCGGCTCCTACGCTAGGCAATCCCCCCCTGGCTGTCAAGGCGTGGGCAGGGTGCCCCTCGGGGGTATAAGAGCAGAAGCCCTTGCTTGCCGGAGGCCATCGCATGGAAATTCGTCCCCTTCAATCCCTGCTCCAGTGGCTGCACCCGCGGCCTGCCGCCACCCCGGAGTCCCGTCCGGCGGTGCAGGGCGACCAGTTGAAGCTCAGCACCGAGGCGCGCAGCGCCCAGACCGTGCCGAACCGCCTCGGCGGCTCGTTCCTGCAGGTCCATGGCAACGGCGAGTCGGCCGAATACTGGGAGAAGACCCTCGCGGACATGAAGCGCGTGGGCATGGACACGGCCATCATCCAGTTCAACCAGTACGACGGCAACAACTTCTCGGAGGCCACCGAGCGGATCCTCACGGCGGCCGACAAGCTCGGCATGAAGGTCATGGTGGGGACGGCCCTCAACGAGGGCAGCGGCACCAGCAGCTGGTACGTGCGCCAGTACATGCCGTGGGAGGTCAAGAAGGAAGGGGAGTCGGTCGCGGCCTACACCAAGCAGCTGGTCGGCCAGTTCGCCAAGCATCCCTCCATGGCGGGCGTTTACATCCCCTTCGAGGTCAACGGCCTCGCCAACCCGAAGGTCATCGGGGACTTCTACGGGGCGATCGCCAAGGCCGCCAAGGAAGAGCGCCCCGACCTGAAGGTCATGATTTCACCCTACACCAACTGGATCCCGGGCGTGGCCATGTCGAGCACCGAGAAGGGCATCACCGAGTGGTGGGACACGGTCCTGAGCCGAGCTCCCATCGACATCGTCGCCTGGCAAGACGGTGTGGGCGCGAGCAATGAGCAGTTGCACCGGGTCTCCCATGACCTGGGGGCCCTCGCGAAGGCGACGGAAAACCATGGCGTCGAGCTGTGGGCGAACCTGGAGGCCTTCCAGCGGACGTCGAAGCTGACGGAGGGCTTTGCCGCCGGCCCGGCCTCCATCGATCGCCTCAAGAAGCAGATCGATGCCTCGGGCTCCAAGGTGACCAAGCTGATCAGCTTCGACTTCAACGACTACATGTCGCCCCAGGCGGGCGAGGCCGAGGCCAAGCTCTACGACGACTACCAGCACTACGTCGAGGGGCTCGATCCAAGCAAGCCCTAGAGCAGAAGGCGCTCAGGATAGCCACCTACGGTTATAGACGGTTTCAGCTAGAAAGAACGTCACCCCGGCGAAAGCCGGGGTCCAGGGTTGGCTCTCGTGACACCTGCCCTGGATCCCGGCGAAAGCCGGGATGACGGCCCTTCCCAGGGCACAAATGGAAAATCACGTGATGCCATCCTTTGGTGGCTTTAGCCATAGGATGCCGCTATAGCCCGCATGCCAGCAGCCCCGACCCAGGCGGGTCGGGGCTGCTTTGCGTTCGGCTGGAGAGGCGCCGGTTACCAGATCCGGATGCGATCGCCCGGCTGCTTGAACAGCTTGTCGCCCGGCTTCACCTGGAAGGCGTCGTAGAAGGCGTCCAGGTTGGTGACCACGCCGTTGGTGCGGAAGCGCGCCGGCGAGTGGGGATCGGTGACGATCTTGGCCCGCGCCCACTCGGGCCGGTCCTTGGCGCGCCACACCCGGGCGTAGCCCAGGAAGAAGCGCTGATCGCCGGTGAGGTCGCCGATCACGGGCGACTTCTTGCCGCCCAAGGAGAGGTGGTAGGCCTTGATGGCCATGGAGACGCCCGCGAGGTCCGCGATGTTCTCGCCGAGGGTCAGGCGACCGTCCACGTGCATGCCCGGCAGGGGCTCGTAGGTGCTGTACTGCGAGATCAGGTCCTCGGCCTTCTTGACGAAGGCCTTCTCGTCGGCAGGCGTCCACCAGTCGCGCAGGCGGCCCTCGCCGTCGTAGTGACGGCCCTCGTCGTCGAAGCCGTGGCTGATCTCGTGGCCGATGACCGCGCCGATGGCCCCGTAGTTGTAGGCGTCATCCGCCTTGGGATCGAAGAAGGGAGGCTGCAGGATGGCCGCCGGGAAGACGATCTCGTTGCCCACGGGGCTGTAGTACGCGTTGACCGTCTGCGGCGTCATGTGCCAGCGGCTCTTGTCCACGGGCTTGCCCGCCTCGGCCATCTGCCGCGCGAAGTCGAACTGGCTCGCGCGGATCAGGTTGCCGACGGCATCCTCCCGCTTGATGACGAGCCCCTCGTAGCCACGCCAGGTGTCGGGGTAGCCGATCTTGACGCGCAGCTTGGAGAGCTTGTCGACGGCGGCCTTGCGGGTCTCGGGCGTCATCCACGAGAGGTTCTCGAGGCTCTGCTTGTAGACCACCAGCAGGTTGTCGACCAGCTTCTTCATGCGGGCCTTGGACTCGGGCGGGAAGTACTTGGCCACGTAGCGGGCGCCGATGGCCTCGCCGAGCGCCTCGTCGGCCGCCTCGACGCTCGTGCGCCAGCGCGGGGGCATGGTCTGGAGACCCTGGAGCTGCTGGCCCTTGAACTGGTACCAGGCGGTCCGGAAGTTGTCGGACAGGTGGGCGGCATAGCTGTCGAGCAGACGGCCCTGCAGGTAGACCTTCCAGGTCTCGACGGGCGTCTTGGCGGCCAGCTCCGCGAAGGCCTTGAGGTAGCTCGGCTCGTTGATGACCGAGCCCAGGTTCTCGGGCATCTGGCCGGCCGCAGCGTAGCGCGTCCAGGGGAAGGGACCATAGTCCTTGGCCCAGCGATCGCGCGCGGTGGGGTTGTAGGTCTTGAGCGAGTCGCGGCGGTCGGCCTCGTTCCACTGGATCTTGGCGAGCGCCAGCTCGAAGTCGAAGGCGGCCTGGGCGGCCTGCTCGGGGTTGGCGACCCCGGCCATGCGGAAGAGGTCGCGCATGTAGGCGCGGTAGCCCGTCCGCAGCGCCTCGGAGTCGGCGCCCGGCTTCAGGTAGTAGTCGCGGTTCGGAAGGCCGAGCCCGCCCTGGACCCAGTACACGACGTTGGTGTTGGGATCCTTGGCGTCCGCGTCGACGTACATGTTCACGGGCGTGGCGACGCCCGCGGCGAGGAGGCGGGCCATGGCCGTGGCCACGTCATCCGTCGACTTCAACTGGTCGAGGGCGGCGAGCTCGCCCTTGAGGGGAGCCACGCCCAGCTTGTCCAGGGTCGGCAGGTCCATCATCGAGGCGTAGAAGTCGCCGATGAGCTGGCTCTCTTTGTCCTGGGCGGGATGCGCGGCGGCATCCTCGACGAGCAGGCGCACGTTGGCCTGGGCCTTGTCGCGGAGCTCCATGAAGGTGCCGTAGCTGCGGCGATCGCCGGGGATCTCGGTGGTGTCGAGCCACTGGCCGTTCGAGAAGCGGAACAGGTCGTCCTGGGGACGGATGGAGGTGTCGGCGCCCGCGTAGGGCGGCGTGATGTTGGCAAAGGCCGGGAGACAGAGCGTGGCCGCGAGACCGAGGGCCAGAAGGGCGCTGGATTTCCGCATCGTGATTCCTTACATGAGGGGGGACGCGGTTCTATCTTACCGTGTGGAGGGGGTTGGAGCCAGGGACGATGAGGCGGACGGGGCGTCGCTACGGTTGCGCCGACGCCGTCGAGATCTCGGGGCAGCGGCTCGGGTCGTAGGTGCTGCGGGAGAGGCCCGAGACCTGGCGGGTCCGGCCGTCGAAGGTGCCCGTCACCTGATCGAAGAGCGCCACGCGCGGGCCGGCGATGCCGACGACGCGCAGCACCGCGAGAAAGGCGTAGCTCGGGCCGTGCGCGGGCTCCGTGTAGTAGACGCCGATCACGTCGTAGGTGTTGTCCGGCGAGGGACGGAAGGTGCTCTGGATCGCCGCGGTGATGCTCCGCTCGTCCGCGGGCGGGACCCGGCCGAAGCTGCAACGGGCCACCTCGGGCCGCTCGGGGGCCTGGTTGCTCTGGACCGGAGGCGCCGGCTGCTCCGGGACCGGGGGAGCCTGGCGGCTGCAGGCCGCCGGACAGAGGAAGAGCGCCAGGCAAAGGCCCAGCATGCTGTTGAGACGGGTCATGGGAACCTCCCGACGTGAGGGACGGCGATGGGTCAGGTCCATCGTGCGACGTTTGGGCGCGGGCGCCCACGGCGAGGCGCCCGAACCCTTCTGTTCAGCATGACGCCTGCTCGCTTCGTTAGGTTCCCTGCAGGATGACGATGCTGCGGTCCGTCACGAGGTACGTCGGCTCGGTGATCAAGAGCTCATGGCCTGGATCGGCGAAATCGAGCGGGCTTTCGAGCGCGGTGTCCACCAGCCGCTTCCAGGAGCGGCCCGGTAGCTGCGGGATCTCGAACGCGAGGGCCGCGGGCTCCATGTTGAGCATGACGTGGAAGTCGTGCACCTCGCCGCCCATGGTGAAGGCGAGCACCCCCGAGGCCGGGTCGTCCATGCCGGGCGCATGGAGATGGCAGCCGTGCCACTCGATGTCGGGCACCCCCCGCGTGTTTCGCTCGCCCGTCAGGAAGTGGTGCCGGGTGAAGTGGTCGTGCTCGTCGCGGAAGGCGATCAGCTTGCGGGTGAAGCGTAGGACGTCCGCATGCTTGGCCGGCAGGGTCCAGTCGAACCAGTTGAGCTCGTTGTCGTGGCAGTAGGCGTTGTTGTTGCCGTGTTGGGTTCGGCGTACCTCGTCGCCCGCATAGAGCATCGGCACGCCCTGCGAGAGCATCAGGATCGCGAGGAAGTTCTTGATCTGGCGGTTGCGCAGCGGCTCGAGGCTCGCGTCATAGCCCTCGGTGCCGTAGTTGGCGCTCCAGTTGTCGTTGGTGCCGTCCCGGCTCATCTCGCCGTTGGCGAGGTTGTGCTTGTGGGCGTAGCTGACCAGGTCGTTCAGCGTGAAGCCGTCGTGGCAGGTGACGAAGTTGATGCTGTTGATGGGGTACCGGTGGTTGGGCTGGTAGATGTCCGAGCTGCCCGCGATGCGCGAGGCGACCTTGCCGATGAGGCCGCGATCGCCCCGGACGAAGCGGCGGATGTCGTCCCGGTACTGGCCGTTCCAGTCGGCCCAGCGCCGCCCTGGGAAGTAGCCGACCTGGTAGAGGCCGGCCGCGTCCCACGCCTCGGCGATGATCTTGCTGCGCGAGAATTCGTCCGAGAGCTCGATGCCCCAGACCACCGGCGGGTTGGGCAGGGGGCGCCCGTCCTCCCCGCGCGTCAGGATCGAGCCCAGATCGAACCGGAAGCCGTCCACGTGCATCTCGGTGACCCAGAACTTGAGGCACTCCATGATGAACTTGTCGACCACCGGGTGGTTGCAGTTCAGCGTGTTGCCGCAGCCCGAGAAGTTGCGGTAGTGCTCGGGATGCCCCGGCTCCAGGTGGTAGTAGATGCTGTTGTCGAGCCCCTTGAAGCTCAACGTCGGGCCCCAGTGGTCCCCTTCGCTGGTGTGGTTGAAGACCACGTCCAGGATGACCTCGATGCCCGCCCGGTGCAGGGCCTTGACCATGTCCCGGAACTCGTCGATGGCGTCCGCCCCGTGGGTCGACCGACAGTAGCCGAGGTGCGGCGTGAAGAAGCTGACGGTGCTGTAGCCCCAGTAGTTCGTGAGCGTCTCGCCGGTGACGGGATCGACCCGGTCGAGCTCCGTCGGGTCGAAGGCGAAGACCGGCAACAGCTCGACGGCCGTGATCCCGAGCGACTTCAGGTAGGGGATCTTCTCGATGACGCCCGCGAAGGTGCCGGGATGCTTGACGCCCGAGGTGGGGGACTGGGTGAAGCCGCCCACGTGCATCTCGTAGATGACCGTCTCGCGCATGGGGAGATTGAGGGGGCGATCGCCCTCCCAGTCGTAGCCGGAGGTGTCGACCACCACGCTGCGCATGCCGCAGGTGAGCGGGTCGTCCCCGCGCATGTAGCGCGCTCGGTCCCAGAGGGCCATCGAGAGGCCGCGCGCGTAGGGATCGATCAAGAGCTTCTTGGCGTCGAAGCGGTGTCCCCGCGCGAGATCGAAGGGCCCGTCCACCCGGTAGGCATAGTGCACGCCCGGCGTCAGCCCGCGGACGTACACGTGCCAGAAGAAGAAGGTCTTGTGCGCCCGCGGATCCAGCGGGATCTCCAGGAAGGGCTCGGTGGCCGTCTCGGTCTCGAACAAGAGCAGGGTCACGGCGGTGGCATGCTGGGAGAAGAGCGAGAAGTTGACGCCGTCGGCGTCCGGCGTGGCCCCGAGGGGGCTGAAATGCCCCTCTTCCAGGGTGTACGAGCGGGCTGTGTTCGCGGTGAGCCGGTCTAACGTAGGCATGCTGGAGATCTCCCGAGGGATGACGCCCTCGCAGGTTCGGTTGCCGGTTTATCTTACCCGTCAAGGCACGCATCTACGCCATCGGAGGCAAAACGTCCCCCCGTCGGCAGACTCGTCCGAGCCCCCATCCTACCCGGCGATCGCTCCCTCCTCAAGCCCACGACGAGGCGCCCCCCGAATGAGGGGGGCGCCTGGCGAAGAGGGCCTGGAATCAGCCCTGGAACGGCTCGTGGAGGGGGCTGAAGGTCTCGGGGTCGCGGTGCGCGCGTTCGCGTTCTTCGAGGCTCATGATGGCCCCGCCGGGGACTCGCGGCCGCGGGGAGATCTGGTGCTGCAACTGCCGGAGGCGCGCGTCGCCCTCTTCCATCCCGAGCGCCTGCTTCTCACGCCACTCGGCTCGTTCCTCCAAGGGACTCTTGTCTGCCATGGCCATGAACACCTCCTTCGGTTTTGCCCTATCGTTCCTCCGCGTCTAGCCCGGCGCAAGGGCTGCTGGAGGGATCCGTCAGGCAAGGAGCCGTGGCTTGTGGGAGGTGGATCCGTCGCCCGACTAGAGCGTGATCCGCACCACCGGGTCCTCACCGTCCCGGAAGCTCGTGCGCGGAATGGTCAGCAGGCGATTCCGATAGCGATACCCGTGCGCGGTCAGCACGCGATCGCCCACCTTGATCGTCTTCGGCCAGCTCTTCACGTAGGCCCCGAACTCTCCCGGCGCCTCGAGCGTGACGACGACCTCGCGCCCCTCACGCCGCACCTCCTGCACCGCCGCAGGCCCCAGGTACTTGTCCAGCAACCCCAGGACCGCCACGTGGCCCTCGACGGGGGCGAGCGTGTACAGCTCCGCTCCGTACTCGCCCAGTCGGACGGGCAGCTCCTGCTGCCGCTCGAGCACCTTGAGGCGGCCGGTGCTGCGCTCGTAGACCGCCCAGGAGGTGCCCTCGAGCCCCTCGGCGTCCGCCGGCCGGAGGGTGCCCACCACCTCGGCGGCCCCCTTGTTCACGTTGAAGGCCCCCACCATCCCGGCCGTGAGGCCCGGCCGGCGGATGCAGCCCGAGAGCTTGAGGGGCACGGGCACGAGCCCGGTATCGACCAGCAACGTGTCGCGGGTGACCTGGCCCGGTCCGTCGAGCATCAGGAGCCGACCCGACGAGAGCATCAGGCGGCCGAGCAGCTCCGCGTTCTCCTTGCCCGCCTCGTCGGAGACGTAGATGGGGCCGCCGCTCATGGCGCGGGCGATCGCCTGGTACTCTGCCTGGGGCAGGTTCGACTGGAACATGTCGTAGTCGGGATAGGCGAAGTTCGAAGCCCAGAAGGAGTTGTACGCGTTCTGGAAGACGTGCTCCTTGTTGGTCCACGGCTCGTCCGGCACGAAGTCGTTGCTGGTGCGCACCAGGTTGGAGTAGCGCCAGTTGTACGCATGCTCGAGGGTCAAGGACATGCAGTTGAGGACGTTGAGGCTGTCGTCGGTACCCTTGAACTGCGTCGAGGCGGCCTCCTGGACGCTCTTCTGGGTGCCCTCGGCAGAGCTGAAGAGCGGCAGCAGACCGTTGGTGAAGCGGGCATTGTTCGCCTGGCCGTCCACCTTCACGAAGTCGATCCCCACGCTGCGCAGGTGCCGGTACCAGTCGGCGTAGAAGGGTTCACCCGCCGCCTCGCGCGGATCGGGAAGGAACGAGCGATCCGGGCCCTCGAACAGGTGGTAGGCCTCGCCGATCGAGGACGAGGCGTCGACCCCCGACCAGTAGCCTTGCAGGGCATGCCAGACGCCCACGTGCGGGACGCCGTAGTCCCACCGCAAGGTCGAGGTGAGCCAGCCCAGCCCCTTCGAGAACTTGCGGGGATCCGCCCCGAAGCCCGAAAGCCGGCGATCCTGGACCGTGAGCCAGCCGTCGTCGATGAGCATGAAGCCCACCGGGATCTGCTTGGCCTTCAGGGACCTGGCCGAGCGCAGGATATCCTGCTCGGTCACCTGGTCGGAGTAGGCGTTCCACGAGCACCAGCCGAACGACCGGAAGACCTCGGGAAAGGGTTTGTCCGCGCGCAGACGGCCGTAGAAGTGGCTGTCCGCGAAGGCGGCCTGGTAGGCGTCCTGGGTCAGACGATAGGGGTCGTCGCCTGTGGCGAAGGCGAAAAGGGGCACGTGCCGGGGGGTGCTCGGGGCCTCGCCCGAGAGCGTGACGCCGAAGCGCAGGTTGTTCTTGCCCACCTGGCCGACCATGCCGTCACCGGCGAGCGGTACGAGCACGTGGTAATCGTCGTCCTCCAGCTGTTGCCAGAGGACCATGACGTTGGACTCGGGAAGCAGGCGGTAGTCTGAGGCGAAGGAGGGGCCCGTCCAGTAGGGGTTGTAACGCTGGAGGGCCATCCCACGGGCGTACTTGGGCAGGTGCATGGTCACCTGCAGGCTGTTCTGCCCCGAAAGCGTCGGGCCCTGGTAGTCCAAAGACGCGAGCGTCACGCCGCCCGTCAGGTATCGCTTGAGCTGCAGCTCGCCCTCGACCGGGGCGATGCTGGACGTGGCCTCGGGAGTAGCAGCCTGCAGGCGGTAGTGGAAGAGGTCGTAGCGCCCGGTCGCATCCTGGCCCGACTCGACGCGGCTGAGGCGCAGCTCCCGCTCGACCAGCGAGTCCTTGCCCTGCACGCTGAAGCGCGCCTTCAAGAGCGCGAGCCCCTCGTTGTCGAGGGCCTTGAGGGCATCGGTGCTGGAGCCTTCGCCCGCCACGGCGGGCGCATGGGGCAGGAGCAACAAGAGGGGAAGCGCGAAGAGGGCGTGACGCAAGGGGACCTCCCGGCGAACGAATGCTTGCCTGCCGATCTGTACCCCCCTAGGGCCAAGCTAAACGCCCGACACCCGCCTATCAGGCGGGTGCCGGGCGTTCGAGATCCGCGTTAGCGCAGGGCGATCGCCGTAGGACGGGCTGGCGGAAGCTGCTTGGGCACCGATCCGTCGGTCGAGCGGAAGGATGCCACGGCGTGGCTCAGGGTCTCGGTCTGATGCTGCAGCTCGGCCGAGACGTCACCGATGCTCGCCACGGCCTCGACCACCAGGCTGCAGCCGTTCTTCTGCTCGGTGGTCATCGAGGAAATCTGGCGCGACAGGCGGTTCATGGCCTCGATCGCCTGGATGATCTGCTCGCTGCCGATGGCCTGCTCCCGGGAGGCCAGCGAGACCTGCTGCGTGAGGGTGTTCATCTGGTCGACCGCCTGATTGATCTGGCCCGCGGCGCTGGATTGCTCGGTGGCGGCCTGGTTGATTTGCTCCATCAGTTGGCTGACCTGCTGGACCGAGGTGACGATGGCCGTGAGCGACCGGCCGGCGGCCTGAGCGAGGGTCATGCCCTTCTGGATGGCGTCGTCGCCTTGCTGGGTCGCCGAGATGGTCTCGGCTGTCTCCTTCTGGATGCCCTTGATGAGCGTGGCGATCTCGCCGGTGGCCTTGGCCGAGCGCTCGGCGAGCTTCCTCACCTCGTCGGCGACCACCGCGAACCCGCGCCCGGCCTCCCCGGCGCGGGCCGCCTCGATGGCGGCGTTGAGGGCCAGGAGGTTGGTCTGCTCGGCGATGTCGTCGATGACCTCGATGATGGCCCCGATCTCCTCCGAGCTCTTGCCGAGGCCCTGGATGCCTCCCACCACCTTGCCCATGGCGCGGGTGATCTGGCTCATGCCCTCGATGGTCTGGCTGACTGCCTCTTGACCGCCCTGGGCGGCCTCGGCCGAGGAGTGGACGACCTGGGTGGCGGTCTGCACGTTCGTGGCCACCTGCTGGATGCTCGCCGTCATCTGCTCGATGGAGGCCGAGGTCTGGTCGACGGCCGAGGCGAGGGTGTCGGAGTTGCCCGCGACCTGCCGGATGCTCGCGGCCATCTCGCCGATCGAGCTGGACGACTCCTCGACCGCCGCGGCCAGGGACTGCACGTTGCCCGCGACCTGCTCGATGGAGCCGGCCATGTCTTGGATGGTCTGGCCGACGCGCCGACTCGCCGCACCCAGGCGATCGCTGCTGTCGCCGAGCAGCTGGCTGGTCCGGATGGTCTCGTTCAGGGATCCCTTCACGATGTCCTTGAGCTCGGAATAGTACTCCGACAGGTCGTGGTCCGCGTTGCTGACCCGGATGCTGACGAGGTCCAGGCCGATCGACTCGAGGTAGTCGTAGAAGAAGGCATCCGTGACCGCCTGCATGTCGAAGTTGAAGATCGCGAAGATCGCGCGCTCCGCCTTGGCCCGGTAGAACGGTCGGTGGGGGAAGCTGCGCTGGAGGTACTGGCGCACCAGGTCGAAGTACATGGTGTAGCTGCCGATGTACCACTTGACGGGCAGGTTGATGGCGTTGTGAAGGTTGCCGACGTGCAGCCGCTTGTCGAAGTAATCCGTGCCGTAGCGACCGCCCTGGGTGGCCTCTTCGAAGATCTGCCGGAAGTAGCCCGCCTGGGCCTTTTCGAGGTGGGCGCGCAGCTGGGCGATGGAGTTGCCGCGCCGGCGGGCCTGCCCCCCGAAGTACTCCAGCGTCGCGGGGAAGGTGAACTGATGCTCGTAGAACTCGCGCGCCAGGTCGTCCGCGATGCGGTCGGCCCACTTGGTGAGCGAGGCGAGCACGCGGACGTCGGCCTCCGTGATCCGCAGGAACCTCCTGCGCAGGGCGAGATTCTGCTCATTGATGCGGTACTTGGCGGTCAATCGTTCCATTGGATACCTCGCAGGAGTGAAGGTCGGCGGTATGTTCGGGGTCCGGGGCAGGAAGGTGAAGAAATATAAAGCTAAGCTTATGGATTAGAAATATCTAGTGAGCATTCGAATATTACCGCATTTCGGCCTGAAGATTGGCTGAAGTTCGCCACGTAACGTCGAATTTGCCTAAATCAGGACACTTGTCCCGGGGTTAAGTAAACAAATGTCTCGATATGCCATTCCGGTTCCCAAATAGATAAAAATCCCCCGCCTTGACCATCGCTTGAGGGGATCGGGGCCTCGGCTCAAAACGGTTTCTTCAGTGTTGCGATGCGGAGTCCGGAGCGATACAGTGGGTCCAGACCGAATAGGAAGGTCGCTCCGAGCCCGGCCGCGTGCCGGATACCAGAGCCGCCTGCCGGCGGACCTCCGCCACCGGGGTGAAAGCCCCGAACGGACATGCCGCCCCCCGTAATAGGGGTCAATGGAGTCGCGATCGCCCGGTGGGACTCCTCACCGGGCGATCGCCGTTCCGAGGCTCCGGTAGAAGGCCCGCTTGACCAGCTCGGCGAGCCCCAGGTAGACGAGCGTCAGCCCGAGGATGGCGAGCACCAGGCCCGGCGGCAGCGCCACGAAGCCGAGGTAAGGCGCCAAGGGCGTGTAGGGCAACAGGAGGGCGAGGGCGCAGATCGCGCCGACGCTCGCGATCAGCCCCGGGCTCGGCCGACTCGTCCATGGCGCAAAGCGCGTGCGGATGATGAAGACCACCAGGGTCTGGGTCCAGAGGGACTCGAGGAACCAGCTGGTTCGGAACAGCGCGGGTGCGGCGTGGAAGACACCGAGCAACAGCCAGAAGGTCAGGAAGTCGAACACCGAGCTCAGGGGGCCCAGGTGCACCATGAAGCTGCGGAGGAACTGGATGTTCCAGCGGCGCGGATGGCTCACGGATTCGGCATCCACGCGATCGCCCGGCAGCGCGATCTGCGAGGCGTCGTACAGCAGGTTGTTCAACAGGATCTGCATGGGCAGCATCGGCAGGAACGGCAGCAACAAGGCGGCTCCGGCCATGCTGAACATGTTCCCGAAGTTCGAGCTGGTGCCCATCATGAGGTACTTGATCACGTTGGCGAAGCTGCGCCGCCCCTCGAGCACCCCCTGGTGCAGCACCGCGAGGCTCTTGTCCAGGAGGATGATGGGGGCGGCCTCCTTGGCGACGTCCGCGGCCGTCGCCACCGAGATGCCGACGTCCGCGACCCGCAGGGAGGGGGCGTCGTTGATCCCGTCGCCCAAAAAGCCGACCACGTGCCCTCGGGCCTTGAGGGCCCGGACCACCCGGTCCTTCTGCTCGGGCGTGAGGCGCGCATAGACGCTCACTCGCTCGGTCACCGTGGGCAGGGCGTCGCTCGAGATGCGCTCGAGGTCGCTCCCGAGCAAGACCTCGCCGCCATCCAG
>DATNQJ010000579.1:0-5490 GCA_036704085.1 Stenomitos sp. | reverse complement strand
TGGGCGAGCTCCACCTGGATCTTGCCCTCGCGCGAGCGGGCGCGCTGCGCGAAGATGTCGAGGATGAGCCCGGTGCGGTCGACGATCTTGACGCCGATGATCCGCTCGAGGTTGGTCTGCTGGCTCGGAGAGAGCTCCGCGTCGAGCAGGACCGTGGTGGCCCCTTGCTCCTGACAGAGGAGGGCCAGCTCTTCGGCCTTGCCGCTACCGATCATGGTGGCGGCGTCCGGCTGCCTCCGGCGCTGCATGACCCGGCCGAGCACCTCGGCGCCGGCGGTGAGCGCGAGCTGGTACAGCTCCTCGAGGCTCTCCTCGGCCTCGTGAGGGGTCTGCCCCTCGGTCTGCAGGCCGACCAGGAAGGCCCGCTCCTGGCCCGTGCCCACGGCGATCGCCGTGGCGTACCGCGCGAACTCGCGCTCGATCTCGTCGATGAGGAACGGCACGTCCACGAGCTCGACGACCTCGCGCAGGGTGCGCGGCTCGTCGAGGCGCCAGTAATGGCCCTCGGCATCGGGGGTCGGAGCGAGCGAGGCCATCCAGACCATGGAGCGGGTCATGTCCGCGGGCTCGGGCTCGATCACCGCGAGCAGATCCAGCCGATGGCGCTGCAACAGGACGACCTCGGCGCGTCCGAGGCCGCCGCCCTTGCTGCGTACCACGACCAGGCGATCGCCCGAGAGGCGGGCGGCGCCGTAGCGCTCGATCTCGGCGGGTAGCTCCAGTTGGCCGTCCGCCACGATCACGCGCTCGACGTGGCCGCGCCGCGACACGAGCAGCCCCAGGTCCCGGTTGAGCTGGCGAGAGAGCTCGGCCGCGCGGTCCACCAGCTCGAAGGTCACCAGCTGCCGAGGCTGGACCCTCCGGCGCATGAGGCGCTCGAGCATGCGCAGCTCGCTCGCCTTGAGACCCCGCAGGTTCCCGGACACCTTCTCCATGACCACCTTCGCCTTTCGAAGGGCGGTGACGCGGTGCAGTATAGGCGTTCGGGTCGGACGCGCCTAGCGCCGAACGACCGTTCCCGGGGTCAAGGTGTCTCCAGCACGAGCGTCGGGGGCCACGTGGCCGAAAAGCCTTCGGGGCGCTCGGGCCCCGGCCCTTCGAGATCGTCCAGGAGCGTCTCTAGCGTCGTCGACAGGCACGGAGGGGTGAGGCCAGCGGTCCCGAGTTCCCCCCGGGCCCGTTCCAGGAGCCGGCGAGCCGGACCGAAATGGCCCTGCTCGATCTTCAAGCAGGCGGCCGCGAGCTGGATGAGCGCGCGGTAATAAGGCCGTTCGGAGGGAGGAGCGGCCTTCCAGACGTCTTCCCATGCTTCGTGCGCCACGTAGAAGCGCCCCTGGTTGAAGGCCTCCAGGCCGCGCCGCGCCGCCACGAGCATCAGAAGTTGATGACGGGCACCACGCTGCCGCCGGTCGAAGCCGTGGCCGCCGGAGTGCTGGCGGTCGACTCGGGCGAGCTCGGGCCAGTGGCGGCGGACCCTGCGGTGGGGAGCCCGGAAGCCGGAGTGCATGCCGCGAGCAAGGCGATCGCAAGCCCTCCGAGAAGCGCCTGAAGGGGGAGGCGCCGGAACAAAAGGGAACGAGGCTTCGGCTCCAAGGGACGGGCTCCTGCAGGATGGTCGGCAAGGGGGCGGACAGGCCCATCATACCCGACCCCCTCCCCGGCGAACCATCCCATATGCGCTACCAGCGAATTGACGTCCTTGCAGTCGTCTTTTACTCTGGTAGGATTGCCGCTTGCCTGCTTGAACTCCGCTCGAGGAGCCACATGCTCCCTCGAGATCACGGGAAGCCAGCACCCGGCCGGACTATGGAAGCACTCTCAAGGCCCGTTCCTTGCCTTACGCCCCAATCGGGGGAAAGGATGACGGATGTTTCGCATGATCCCGCGCAGGACAGCCTATCTAGGCCTCCTGCTGGCCGTCGCCGGCTGCACGGCCTTGCAACAGCCCCCGATCGCAACCGGGGGATCCTCGACCGGTCCTGCGGCTCCTGCCGCAACGACGGCGCCCAAGGTCGCCAGCCTGGCCATCGAGCCCACCAACATCGAACTCAATGCCCCCTACAGCTACGGCAGCTATCAGTCCGAGACCGAGGTCGGCCTTCCGGACCGTGACGTGGCGGGCTATCCCACCACGGCCAAGCTGTGGCCGACCTTCCTGGACAGCGAAGGAAAGCGGATCCCCACGGCGGACGTGGACTGGATCAGCTCCAACCCGGAACTCGTGATGGTCGACCAGACCGGCTGGCTCCGCTCGGTGGATCCGGGTACCAGCGGGACCCTGGTCATCACCGCCCGTCTCAAGAGCGACCCGACCATCCTCGCCACGGCCTCCGTCGTGCTGCGCAACGACGGCAAGCTCTCGCTCGAGCTGAAGTAGGAGGAGCCATGAAGCCACAATCCTTCCTGGCCCTCTCCCTGACGGGCCTCACCGCCTTCGCGCTCGGCTGCAAGGCCGTTCCCTACCAGGCCGCCGTTCCCACCACCGGCACCGCGCCGACCGGAGCCCAGGCCGTTTCTTACGGCAACGTGGAGATCCGGGTCCGCTGGCCGCAGCGCACTCAGGCCATCCCGCTCAGCGCCAACGCACTGGTCGTGCAGGCCTTCGACAGCCTCGGCCGGGATGCGGGCAGCCTCACGCTCCGGCGCTCGGACAACCAGGATCTCCAGCTGGCGACCATGCGCCTGCGCGCCGGCACCTACACCCTCGAGGCGCGCGCCTACCGCGAGACCGACCCGACGGATCTGAGCGTGCCGACGGCCATGGGCTCCCAGGCGGGCGTCACGATCTCGACCAACCTCAAGACGACCCTCTCCATGACGCTCGTCGCCCAGGCCCCGACCTTCGGCGGCATGTCGGCGACCGCCGGCGGCCTCGGATCGCAGTTCACGCTCGACACCGTGCGCTTTTTCAACCGGCCGGTCGTCGTGGGCGACACGGTCGAGGTCTGGTTCGGCTGGGACAACCGGACTCGCGTCAAGTCGCCCGACGTCCAGATCCTGAGCCGCCGCAAGCTCGACCCCGTCACGGGCATCAACCAGTTCCAGGACCCCGAGCAGGACAAGCTCCTGGTGACGGTCCCCACGGGACTCAGCGGACGCCCCAAGGTCTGGCTGAAGGTGGACGGCATCGAGGTCTTCGTCGGCAACTTCTACGTCGTCGACCGCATGGTCATCGAGCCGACGACTGTCACGCGCCAGGTGGGCGAGTGGTATGACGCCAAGACGAACCTCCAGGCCTTCGCCCTGGATACCGCGCCCAGCCTGTCGTATCCCATGCTGACCTGGAGCAGCTCGGACCCCTCGGTCGCCTTCGTGACCCAGCAGGGGCTGGTCTATCCCTACAAGCCGGGAACGGCCACCATCACGGCCCGCTCGGGCAGCCTCACGACCAGCTTCACGCTGACGGCGACCGATCGCCACAGCACGGCGTCGGTCGACGTGAACGTGCCCACCGTCAACACGGGTGACGTCTCGAGCGCCATCACGATGCCCAGCTACAGCGGGGACGACACCGGCACGGTGAACCCCTAGCGCGCCACCGATCACCTTTGGAGGTTTTGAAAGCCATGACTAAGTTCCTTCGGATCTACGGGGCGATCGCGGCCGCTACCCTCATGGTGGCCGGCTGTGCCGCGCATCCCCCGCTCACCACGCTCGACGGAGCAGCCCAGACGCAGACGCTACGGGTCGAGCGCGCAGGCAACGTCTCCGTGCCGCTGAGCCTGCCGGCTCTCGACGCCGAGCGGGGCGTGCAGTACGCCTACAACAGCAACTACATCAACACCGTGGAGGTCCGGCTCCGCGACAGCCTCGGCAACGAGAGCGTCCAGTACGTCGTCCGCAACGCCTACCTGAACACATCCAAGGCCGCCGGCACCGTCAACGTGACCTTCTTCAACGTCCTGCCGGGCGTCTTCACCCTGACGGTGCGCACGAGCCACCAGCGTCTCTTGAGCGCCACGGGCCCGGTCAAGTATGACGGTCTCCGGGACGTCTTCTTCCTCGACCAGGATGCGGACGACGCCTACGACGCCAACGAGACCGAAGTGCGGGTCATCAGCGGCAACCGCAACTCGAACTTCCTGGTGTTCGCGCCCGCAAGCCTGAACGCCAACGACATCCTGCCCTGGAGCCTGCGCTCGGACACCTCGAGCACGGCGGCCGGCCTCGGGATCGGCGGCGCGACCCAGTCCATCGTTCCCAACTCGACCACCACGGTCGCCGTCAACGTCCGCCAAATGCCCCGCTGGGGCAATGCCCTCTGGTCGACCACGCGCGAGGTCACGGCGGGCGAGGCGGTCTCGTTGCCCATCGCGGACATCGCGAACGTCCAGAGCAACGACCAGGTCGCCCTCTCGGACCCCTCGGGCTTCACGCTCAACGGCGGCATCGCGGACGTCGGCTCGGCGAGCCTGCACGTCTACGGCCTCGCGCCCGACGTTCCGAGCGCCACCATCAGCTTCACGCCGACGCGCGCGACCAACTCGTCGCCCAACGCCCCGGCGTCGGGCTGGAACCTGTGGCTCGGCCGCGGCCAGGGCGTCAGCGAGATCGGCTACGCGTCGAACTACGCCAATGCGCCGAAGCTGACAGTGTTGCCGGCCCTCGCCGATGCCTCCAACTCTCGGTTCTACGGCTCGGCGGCACACGTCTCCACGGGCGGCACCGCCCAGGTCGCCTACGACCTGCGCGATGGCTACGGAAACCTCGTGGCCGGCAACGTCTCGGGAACCAATCAGGTGAGCCTGACCTCGGTGAAGCGTGCCAACGCTGGCCTCACCATGGACTACGCCATGGTGGGCTACAGCTACACCACCGACCCGCGCAACGGGCTCAATCCCTTCATCCTGCCCGGGCGCACGACGGGCACGATCTCGGGCAGCGGTGTCTACCTCCAGGGTTCGACGTCCCCCGGGCCCATCACCACGGCGGCCACCTATTCGGCGACCACCGCGGGCGCCAGCGATAGCGACCTGCGGATCAAGCGCCTGGAGGTGCCGTACCACATCTACGCCGCCAACTTGGGCAGCTTCGGGGGCGGGACCCATCGCTACACCTTGAACTTCACGCCCGATCCGGGCAGCTCGAGTGGCGGTTACTGGGTTTCCCTGCGGCGCGCAGGTGGGCCGGTCGTGGCCTCGGGCAGCGTGACCGCCACCCAGCTGAACAGCTCGGCGGTGCGCGACATCGCGCTCGCGCTCCCCGGCGCGGCGCCCGGAACGTTGCCCGCTCCGATGATCCCCATTACGGTCAATCCGGTCATCCTCACGGTCCCCGGCAGGGCGCTCGACACCTCCGCGGATGACGGCACCTTCTTCGACGTCACTGACTACGGCGCGCGCCGGGTCAGCGACACGGACACGGTGCGGGCCCGGGTCCTCAATAACAAGAGCCAGATATTCTTCGGGGAAGTCCCGTTCCAATGGCTCCAGTAAGCGGCGCACCCGGGAACTACTAGAATAAGAAGAGCGAGTCCCGCATACGCGGGAC
>DATNQJ010000578.1:0-6629 GCA_036704085.1 Stenomitos sp. | reverse complement strand
AACAACTGCTTCCTCGACCATGTGCGGGCCCGGCGCCCCGAGTCCCTGGAGGACCTGGACGACGGGGGCTGGGATCCCGGTGCGGAGGATCCGGCGATCGCGCGCCTCGTGGCCACCGACGGCCTCGCAGCGGCGCTCGCGCAGTTACCGGTCTCGTGGCGGCAGGCCGTCATCTTGCGCCACATCGACGACATGAGCTATGACGAGATCGCCCAGGTGCTCGACGTCCCCCTCGGCACCGCGAAGACCTGGCTGTTTCGGGGACGCGAACGACTCAAGGAATTGCTTGAGCACCAAGGAGGGCTCTCATGACCTGCACCACCGCCCACCAACTGATTCAAGAAGCCCTGGATCTGCCGGGGACCCAACAGCCCGCCCTCGACGCGCACCTCGCCACGTGCGCCGCCTGCCGCTCCTACCAGGAGGGCATGCGCCGGCTCGCCCGTGACTTGAGCGACTCGACGTCGGAGTCAGCCCCGTCCGCCCTGATGGATCGGCTGGGCCTGACCACCGCGCGGCGCCATTCCGGCCGCCGCTGGCTGCCGCTCGGCATCGTCGCCGCGGGCTTGCTGCTCGTGACCGTCGTGGGCCCGCGGCTCACGGCCATGACGCCCGGGACCAGCTCCTCGCCGGCCGTCGTCGCCGACCTGCCCGAGGAGAGCATCCTCGGCTACTTTGATCCGGGGGACAACTCCGAGTCCGATCAGCTGCCCTTCTGACGCCCGCGCTTGGTCTTGGCCGGGGCGGGCGCCGTCAGGTAGGCGACGTGGTCGTCCATGGTCCCCAGGGACGGGGCGAGCCGCTTGTAGGCCATGAGCTCCTGGCGCGAGAGGCGCACGAGGCTCATGCGCTCGACCGGGGGCAGCTCGGGCTCGACCTCGAGCATGAAGCCCTTGCGAACCTCAGCAGGCATCTCCTCCGGGTCGGCCAACGGCAGCCACACCTCGTCGCCCTCCGGCGGGACCATGTGGGTGTAGTGAACCGTCGTCTTCTGGACGGTCCAGCCCTGCGCCAGGAGGACGTGCCGCTCCTCGTTGGCGACCTTGAGGGCGTCGTTCACCCAGCCGTCCGCCTCGGTAATGAAGCCCTCGCTCCACCACCACTCACGCTCGCAGGCCGCGCATGGCGCGGCCGACGTGACGAGGTGGCGACCCCGGGCGCAGCGCACCGCGTGGCGGGTGATCCGGAAGACCTCCCCGCGGGAGTCGACCATGAGCGTCTCCTCGCGCACCAGCGAGGAATCGGGAACCGGGGTCTCAAGTCGGCAACTGAAGAAGTTCATAGTCCTGCATCGTACCATGCCGACTGCTAGCGCGGCATGGAGGTCAATCCCTTGGTGAAAGTGCCCACCAGGACGGTCGTTCCGTCCAATACCGTGAGGTTGGCGACCGTCGCGGGGAAGCCCGCGTGGCATGGCGAGTGGCTGAAGCCCTTGAGATCCAGCATGTAGGTGTTGTTGCCGCTGCTGGAGTACAGCCAGGCGCCATCGGTGCCGACGGCGTCGAGCGCGGTGGTCACCATCTGGCCGAGTAGCTGGGTACTCGCGCCGTCGTCCTTGCTGCGTAGGAGCCACCCATCCGCCGTGCCCACATAGGCCACGCCCCGGTACGAGGTGAGGGAGGTGGCTCCCTCGGTGCCCGGCACCCCATGGGCGGCCGAGCCATCCATGGGCCAGGCGTAGAGGCGATCGCCCAGCGTGTAGACGACCTGGTTGCCGAGGGCCAGATCCTGCACCCGACGATCCGCGCCGCTACCCGGGGACATGGACTGCGCCGAGCCGCCCGTCAAGGGAACCCGGTAGATCCCATCCCGCTCGGTGCCGGCCCAGAGGACGTTTTGGCCGACCTTCAAGGCGGTCACAGGCGAGGGCAAAGACGCGAGCGTCGCCGACTGGCCATTGGCGGGGTCCAGGCCCACGACCTGGCCCTGGCTGGTGCCGGCGTAGAGATGCTGGCCATCGGAGGCCAGGCGAGTGAGGCCCGAGACGCCACCCATCGCGACGGGCGACCACTGGCCGCCCTCGAGCGGCACGGCCTGCAGGCCCCGATCGACGGAGTAGAGGTTCTGACCCACCATGGCGAGGTCCTGGACCGTCAGGTTGCCCTTCCAGGTGGTGGGATAGGCGCGCACCTGAGACGAGACGGGCTCATGGCGCGTCCCGTCCCACTCCGGTCGGACGAGCTTGGGCAGGTGCTCGACGGGGGGCTGCGGCCCGATCTTGGGCGGACGAGCCGTGTCCAGGCTCGCGGGCGGAGCCGAGGGTGCCCCTGCCGGCGGCTCCACCTCGGGGTTGCCGGGCGGCTGGACCTGACAGGACGCGAGCACGAACAGGGACAAGGGAAGCAGTCGGACGAGGCGGGGGACGACGGATGCGCGCGCGTGGGTCACGGCGTGTCTCCTTCCAGTCGCACCTCTCTTGGCCGACATCCTACCGTTGTGCCGTCATCGACCCAAGGTTGATTTGCGGAGGATTTCCTGTTCACCTAGGCGGCAAGCGAGGCTGTCGCATGGGTGGTCCCGATGCGGTAGACTGGGGGAATGAGCGATGTCGACACGCGGGTTCCGGTCACCCTGGTCACGGGGTTCCTGGGCGCCGGCAAGACCACCTTTTTGAACCACCTCCTGAGCTCCGATCATGGGGCCCGGCTGGCGGTGATCATCAACGAATACGACGAAGTGGGCATCGACCGCGACCTGGTGGTCAACACCCAGGGTCAGCTCGTCGAGATGAACAACGGCTGCCTGTGTTGCACCGTCCAGGGCGACATGAAGCAGGTCATCGCGGACATCCTCGCATCGGGCAAGGTGATCGAGGGGCTGGTCATCGAGACCACGGGCCTTGCGAATCCCGGCCCCATCGCGACGGCCTTCTTCGCCGACCCCTACCTGTGCGAGGCCACCCGGCTCGACGCTATCGTGACCCTGGTCGACGGCTACCATCTGCGCGCCCGATTGGAGACCGCGCCCGAGGAGGACCGGGACCTCATGCGCGCCCAGATCGGCTATGCCGACGTGCTACTGCTCAACAAGACGGACCTGCTCTCGGAGGCCGAGGCCGCGCTGGTCGAGACCGAACTGCGAACCCTCAACCAGACGGCCCGGATTCACCGCACGGTGCAGGGCGTGGTCCCGCTCGAGGCGGTGCAGCACCTGGAGGCCTTCGAGTTCGCCGGGAGGTTCAACCTGGAGGTGGAGGACCACCACCACGCGCCGGACATCGGCTCGATCTCCTTCCGCTTCGAGCAGGCCTTCGACCAGGTAAAGCTCAACACCTTCTTTTGTAATCTGCTCCGGGACTTCGGAGAGTCGATCTACCGCTGCAAGGGGGTCGTCAACGTCCAGCAGTTGGACGAGCCCCTGCTGTTCCAGGGGGTGTCGAGTCTGTTCGCCACCTCGAGCGGCCGGGCCTGGGCGTCCGACGAGCGACGCGAGACGCGGGCGGTGTTCATCGGGCGGAACCTCGATCGGGCCAAGATCGAGCGGGGGCTGCTCGAGTGCGTGGCCGAACCCCTTAAGGCTTGACGGTTAGACCGGCACCTTGCCGCGCACCACGGCGACCTTCAGGCCCCCGTGGGGAATCCAGAGGGGAGGCTCGGCGGGTAGCCCCAGGACCTCGATGAGCCGCGCTTCGGGAACCAAAAGGGCGAAGTCCCACCCCGCGTACGCGCTCCGCAGCCTCCCGCCGATGCGCCGATACAAGGCGCGGATGTCCTCGCTCTCGCCCACCCGCAACCCATAGGGCGGGTTCATGACCACCCAGCCGGCGCCCTCGGGCGGACTCGCCTGGAAGAAATCCGCCTGCTCCAGCACCAGATCCCCGCTCACGCCCGCCCGCTCGGCGTTGGCCTCGGCCGCACGCAGGGCGCCGCCATGGGTGTCGCGCGCGACAATGGGGGCCGGTGCGGCCGGAAGGGCCTCCTCCAACGCTTTTTTCTTGAGATGCGCCCAAGTGGCCGCTCGAAACGAGGGCCAGCGCTCAAACAGGAAGGACCGGTGCGCCCCTGGAGGCAACCGGCGCGCGATGAAAGCCGCCTCAATGGCGAGCGTCCCCGACCCGCACATGGGGTCCACCAGCGGGCGCTCACCGTCGTAGCCCGCCGTGAGCAGGAGCCCCGCCGCCAGGTTCTCGCGCAGGGGTGCCTTGGCCGTCGCCTGCCGATAGCCGCGCCGATGCAGGTGCTCTCCTGTGGTATCCAGGGAGAGCGTCAGACGATCCTCCTCCAGCCGGACCATGAGGCGCTGGACGAGCGGATCCTCCCCTTCGGCGGGCTCGAGGTCCGCGACGGCCGTGTCCAGCCCCACCTCCTCGAGGCGGCGTCGGATGGCATCGCGCAGGGTCGCCTCCAGCATGCCCTCATGCTTGAGCCAGGACTTGTAGGTGCTGATCGAGAAGCGCAGCGGAACGTCCAGCGCCAGGAAGGCCTCCCAGTAAAGGCCGCGCGCATGCCGGAAGAGCTCCTCGGGACGCTTGGCCCGGAACTCGGCGAGGCGCAGGAGGACCCGGTTGGCCGCCCGCAGCCAGAGGTTGGCGCGGTAGCCAACCTCGAGCTTGCCGCGAAAGGCGACGCCTCCGGCCTCCGGGACTACGTCCTCGGCCTCCAAGTCTCGCAGCTCCTGGGCGACCACGGGCTCGAAGCCCGGAGGACAGGGCGCGAACCAGGTGTGCAAGGGCGCATGGACGTGCTGCTTGATGCGGCGGGACAGGGAGGCGGGCGTGGTGGCGGTGGTCGACATGGTCCTATTAAAACAAAGCCCGCCCGATTAAGGGAAACTTTAACCAAATTTCCCGACGATTTTACTCAGCTTCCCCCACGACGTGACCACAAGAACCGAGTAACGTTTGGTGGAGGGATGGCCTGTGGATCCGCGCAATCTGGCTGCCGCACCCTACGCCCCTCCGATGGGCGCTCCCCAGTACCAGCAGTTGCTCGGCGCCCTGCACCAGATGCAGAGCGCGCCGAGCGTCCCGAGCGCACCGGCGGCCCCGCCGCGCGACTCGCTCACGCTGTCTCAGGGATCCGCGGCCGTCAATCCCGCCCTGACGCCCTACCTCCAGGACGGCACCATGTCTCGGCTCACCGAGCTGCTGCACCAGCTCATGACGGGCCGAGCCCCGGCGACCCAGACGCCGGCGACCAGTGCCGAGCCCTGGAACAACCCCAACTATCCGAAGCCGTCCGCTCCCACGGCGCCTCCCGTGCCGCCGGCGCCCCCTGCCCAGACCCAGCCGGCTCCCGCCACGGATAAGCCGGTGCCCACCCCGACTCCGCCGGCCCCCAAGGAACCCGAGTCCCGGACGTACACGGTTCGGCCCGGCGACAGCCTTTCGGTGATCGCCAAGCGCGAACTCGGCAACGCCTCACGGTGGCGGGAAATCTTCGACCTCAACCAGGACCAGATCAAGGATCCCAACCGGATCTTTCCGGGCCAGACCCTCAAGCTTCCCAAGTCCGATGCTCCCCACAAGCCCGACCACCCGGATCCCAAGCCGGCCGAGCCCACGGGATCCGGTCCGATCCTCAAGCAGGGTGCCAAGGGAGATCCCGTCCGGCGCCTGCAAGAGCGGCTCAAGGAGCTCGGCTTCGATCCGGGCTCCGTGGATGGCGACCTGGGCCCGAAGACGGTCGCAGCCATCAAGCGATTCCAGGAGCAGAAGGGCCTCACGGCCGACGGCGTGGTCGGCCCCAAGACCTGGGATCAGCTCGGCATCGACGTCAAGGGCGAGGTACAGTACCCATCCGCCCCGAGCGGCGGCAGCAGCGATCGCCCAATCAACATCGGGGGACCCCAACCGGCCGTCTCGCGCCAGGGCAAGTACATCGGAGCCCGCATCGCCGACCAGTTCGACTCCATGGTGGCCGCGGCCGCCAAGGACGGCGTGAGGCTGGTCATCAATTCGGGCTACCGCAGTCATGCCGAGCAGGAGGCCCTCTGGCGGGCCAACCCGGATCCTCGCTACGTGGCGCGGCCAGGCACCAGCAACCACGAGCAGGGCAACGCCATCGACTTCGCGAACACCCCGGGGGCGTGGGCCTGGCTCAAGCGCAACGCCACGCGGTTCGGCTTCCACAACTACCCGCCCGAGGCCTGGCACTACTCGCTCGACGGACGCTAAGCAGAAGGCCCGCCCCTCGGGGCAGGCCTTGCGATCGACGAGTCCAGCGACTCACAGCTATTTCGCCTGAATTGGCTCCCAGGCACATGCCCTAGTTGTCGATGCGGTGGGTGGCCTTGTCGTCGGTATACACCTCGAGCGTGACCTTCTTCTTGAGGATGGGTTCCAACTGACCCTTGAGGCGGGTCGCAAGGGCCTTGGCCGCAGCCTTGCGCTGGGCGGGATCGGTCGTCTTGGCCATGGCCGGCGCGATCACGTTGTAGGTGCCGGGCTTCTTGCTCCGCTTGAAGGCGACCCCTTCCTTGGCCATGTTGGTTACGAGCGCCTTGAACTTGGCGCGGCGCTCCTTGAGGTCCGCCTGATCCTTCTCCTGCTGCTTCTTCCACTCGGCCTGCTGGGCCTTGATCTGCTCGGGAGTCTGGACGGTCTCCTTGACCACCGGCACCCCGACGGGCTTGAGCTCGGTCTTGGAGCGCTCGGCTTCGGTAGCGGCATCCTTGGCGGGCGCGGCCTT
>DATNQJ010000577.1:0-5820 GCA_036704085.1 Stenomitos sp. | reverse complement strand
GCCGCCCCGGTAAGGCGCCCTGGAATGGACCAGGAAGTGGCGCCCCTCGGCCCCTTCGGTGTCAAGCTCCGGCTTCTGGCCGAGCCAATCGAAAAAGACCTGCTCCGATGGCGTGGCCGCCTGAAGGAAGCGCTCCCAGTCCTGCCGATCGAGTGGGGGGGCGGCGGCAACGGCCGCCGCCATCAAACCGGTCACCAGCATTAGAGGAGGGGCCCGATTTCCTTCATGAAGGCGTCCTTGATGCCCTCTTCCGACGAGGCGGGAAGGCCCACGAACTTCTTCACGATGCGGCCCTGGCGATCGACGATGAAGGTGGTCGGGATGCCACGGATGCCACCATAGGCCGACACGACGTTCTCATCGCCCAGGAGCACCGGGTAGTTCATCTTGTTTTCCTTGACGAAGGGAGCCACCGCCGCGTCGCCCTTCTGGTCCAGGGAGATGCCGATGATCTCGACGCCCTTGCCCTTGAGATCCTTGTACATGCTCACGAAGTGAGGGATCTCGGCGCGGCAGGGCGGGCACCAGGTGGCCCAGAAGTTCACGATGCGGACCTTGCCCTTGAAGTCGGAGAGCTTGACGGTCTTGCCGTCGCCCGTGCGGGGCAGCGAGAAGTCGGGAGCCTCCTTGGGGGCGGCGATCGCAACGTCTCCCGACGGCAGGAAGTGGGGAGCCGCAAACGTTCCGAACGCGGCCGCGGCCAAGACCACCGGGAGCCATACCTTCAACTTCGCCATGATGCCTTCTCCTTCGTTGGGGGATTGGAAGCTTGGAGTAACGTTACCGGAGCGCCGGGCAGAGTGCAAGCTTCCTGGTTTCTTGGACGCTGAGCAAGCGGGTTTGGTTCCGCGTGCCGAAGCCCATCCCCGGGGCCACCGTGTCGTCGTTGATGACCCGGAGGCAGGAGTAGCCCATTTCCTGAGGGTCATAGTAATGGGCGAACGAAAAGGTGTGATAGGTGTCGAGCCAGCCGTGATTGGCGTGGCCCCGGTCGTTCGCCGGACGGACTTTCAGCATGGTCTTCCGCCCCTTGGGCGCAAGGTCCGCGCTTACTATACCAGGGATGGCGCCACGCGGGTCTGCGCCCTCAGCGGCAACGTGAACCAGAAGATGCTGCCCTGTCCCGTGACGCTCCGCACGCCGATCTTACCGCCATGGGCCTCGACGATGGATTGGGCGATGGAGAGACCGAGCCCCGCGCCCCCCCTGGAGCGGGTCGACGACGAATCGACCTGATAGAACTTCTGGAACAGCTTCGGGAGGTGCTCCGCGTCGATGCCGATCCCCGAGTCCGTCACCTCGACCCGCATCTCGACCTCGCTGACCTGGAGGGAGACGGCGATCTCGCCGCCGGTCGGCGTGAACTTGATGGCGTTGCCGAGCAGGTTGAGCAGGACCTGGGTGAGGCGCCCGGCATCCGCCCAGATCGCGGCGGGCTCGTCCGGGAGCTGCAACCGAAGGGTCAATTGCGTCTCCTGGATGAGCGGGCGGAGGCTTTCGACCGTCTCCTTGATCTTCTCAGCCACATCGACCTGCGAGCGGACCAGGTTGAAGGTCCCGGCCTCGATGCGGGCAAAGTCCAGCAGGTCGTCGACCAGGCGCCGCAAGCGCATGGTGGCCTGCTGAATCTGCCGGACGGATTCTTCCTGCCCCGCCGACAGATCGCCGTCGACGCGATCCTCCAGGAACTCCGCGTAGCCGAGGATGGTGGTCAGGGGCGTCCGCAGCTCATGCGAGACCAGACTGAGGAAGTTGGTCTTCAACTGATCCACCTCCTTGAGCTGGTCGTAGGCCTGCTTCAGCTCGGCGGTCCGC
This sequence comes from Stenomitos sp., assembly GCA_036704085.1. GTDB lineage: Bacteria > Cyanobacteriota > Sericytochromatia > S15B-MN24 > UBA4093 > DATNQJ01. Next base: position 4,005 of record DATNQJ010000577.1, on the reverse strand, counting down.
TCCGCGACGCGCTCTTCGAGATCCCGCGCCTGGGCCTCGCGGAGGGTCTGTGCGGCCTCCAGATACGCCGCACGCTCCGCCGAGAGGGCATTCTGCAGGGAGATGCCGGCTTGGGCCGCCAGGATCTGCAGCACCGCCAGCCGTTCGGGGGGGAAGGCATCGGTCAGCAGGTTGTTTTCCAGGTAGAGGACGCCGAGCAACGAGCCCTGATTCACGATGGGCAGGGCCAGGATGGAGCGAGGCTGCCGGGTCAGGATATAGGGATCCCGGGTGTAGCCTCCCTGTCGAGCGGCATCCCCCAGGAGGGCGATCGCTTGGCTGCGGATGACGTACCGGATAAGGCTCACGGGCAACTCCGGGCTCCCTTCCAGGGGCTCGGCATGCAGCAGCCGGACCTCGCCGTCTTCCAGACTCTCGGCCTGGATCGCGAAGGACGAGGCACCCTCGTCGCCATCCCGCAGGACGAGGATCCCCTTCTGGGCGCCCGCATTCTCCTTGACGATGGCGAGAAGCCGCTCGAGAAGGCGCTTGAGGATCACCTCGCCCGAAATGGCCTGGGTGGCCTTCCAGACCGTGGCGAGGTCCAGCACCCCGTGCTCGACGAGTTGCGGCACGAGACCCAGGTTGACGGGCTGCATCGGCTGGGCGGAGGGGAGGGTCTCCGGAGTCGAACCGCCCACGGTCCGGCCGGCCAGCAGGCGATCGAGGCTTCGAACCTTGGCGAGGGCTCCCCAGCGCGCGTAGGCGTCACGGGCATCCTGCTGGTAGGCGCGGGCCGCCTTGTCCCAGCCCCGAGAACGGTAAAAGCGGGCTGCCGCTTCATTCGCCAGGGCCTCGTAACGGACGAATCCGCTGCCCTGCGCCGCCTGGATGGCTACGTCGAAAAGCGCCGGTGCCGCGGCGATCCGACCCTTCATCCAGGCGAGCTCGGCCTCCATCAGGCACGCGTGCAGCCGGAAATTCTCCGGGCAATGCTTCGCCCACGCGCGCATGCGCCGGTGGAAGCTCCGCAGGAGGCGCCGGGCCGCCCACGCCTTCGAGCCGCCCCGAGCCGCCATCCGGGCGGCGAGCTGGAAGCCGTGCACCGTGTAATCGACGAGGTAGGGCGAGCCCGCCAGGGCCTTGATGACGCGTTCGGCCGCAAGCAATTCGTTCCAGGCCTCGTCCCACTCCTCGTGAAGGCAGGCCAGCTGGAGCTTGCACACGTGATAAATGGCGATGCCGGAGACGTAGCGGGTCTGCTGCATCTGCTCGAGACAACGCGCCGCGTCGAACCGGGAGTCGCTCAGGGAGAGCGGCGCAGCAGTCTCGCCCCGCAGGCTGCGCCACAATTGATGCGCGCAAGAGGCCGCATGGACGGCGTTCTGGTAGTGGGTTTGCCGGCAGATCGACAGGTAATGCTCGCCCGCTGCAACGGCCGTGCCGAGGTCGACCTGGGGAGCCCAGAGGTGGACGTAGCCGCAGGCGAAGGCCATGAACAGGAAGTCGCCCGACTGGCGTCCGACCTCCACCGACTCCTTGAACCAGTCATCCAGCCCTGACCAGGGTTTGCTCCAGCTGTGGGCGAACAGGGCGTACAGGACGAGGGTCCGGCTCTTGGTGTGGTAGGCGCCAAATCGCTCGGTCAGGCGGAGGGCCAGTTGACCGAAGTCATAGGCGCCCCGCAGGTCGCCCAGCCCGGCCAAGAGCACCGAATAGCACGAGTACGCGGTCACGGCCTCGACGCAGTTCCCGTGCTGCAGGGAGAGGCGGGCCAGCCTGAGCATGGTCGTCGCAAAGAGCGTCTCGTTGCCCGTGAGGTAGGCCGGGGCCATGAAGTCCGCCAGGATCTTCATGGACAGCCGGATGGTCGGATCCGAGACGAGCGGAGCGGCTTCGAAGTCGCGGGCCTTGCGGCGTCCCTGCACCGCCCGGGTCCGCATGAGCTCCAGGGCCACGGTGCCGAGCCCCGGCTTGGCCGTCAGCTTGATGCCGAGCAGAGCGAGCGCCCGCAGGCCCTCCTCGATCGCCTCGTCCATGCGGTTGCTGTACGAGTACAGCGAGGAGGTCATGGCGTGGACCTCCGCCTGCTCGAGCCGGGTGCGGCAGTGACGGCGCAGCTCCGTGCAGCCTTGCTCGGCCACTTCGAACTCCCCGCACAGGTAGGCACAGGTGGCCGCCAGCTTGTAGAGGTCGAGGGCCAGGGCATAGTGCTCGGTCCAGGCCTGTGCCGGAAGGATCTCGCGCGCCACCTCCGCGAACCCGAAGGCCGGTCGATAGGCCGCCGCCTCCTTGGCCTTGCGGGCGGCGAGCAGGTTGATCCGGGCCAGCTCAAGGCGATCGGTCTCTTCCATGATGAGCTCACGGCCTGCATTCAGTTGCAGGGCGATGTCTGGGGCTTGGGTGGCGAGCGCCTCCTCATCCGCCTTTTCCAGCATGAGGCGCCCAAGGCGCAGGTGGGTACGCTGACGCTCGTCTTCCGGCAAGAGGGCGTAGGCCGCCTGGCGGACGCGGTCATGCAGGAACTCGCAACGGGTATCCAGGGGGATCGATCCCCGGTCCTGTCCAGAGCGGGGGCGCAGATCGTCCTCGCTCAGGGGCACGACGAGGCCAGCCAGAAGGGCAGGCCACAGGGCGTCCAGGACGTCCTCCGGAGACTGGTCCAGCGCCTGGGTCAGCAGGCGCAGGTCGAAGGTGCTGCCGATGCAGGCCGCCAGGCTCAAGAGGGCTTGTGTCTCCGGATCGAGCCGACGGATGCGGCCCAGCATGAAGCCCACGACGTCCTCTCGGATCCGGGCCCGATGCAGGTCCTCGAGCTCCCAAGTCCAGCTCGCCGTCTGGTGATCGAAGCTCAGGAGGCCGTCCTGGTGGAGGGTCCGCAGCAGTTCCTTGGCGAAAAAGGGAATCCCTTCGGTGCGGCCGTAGAGGTAGGCGCCGAGACTCTGCGTCCGCTCGGGGTCGGTATCCAGGGCGTCGGCCACCATCCGGTTGATGGTGTCCTCATCCAGGGGCTCGATCTGCAGGTGGCGCACTCCGGGGGCATTCCAGATGTCTCCGAGGCCCACGGGGTAGGGCTGGCCTTCCGGTAGCTCGTCGTGCCGGAAGGCGGCAATCAGCAGGAGCGCCTTGTCGGCATGGGTCTCGAACAGGCTGCGCAGGAGCAGGAGGGTCGGGGTGTCGCTCCATTGCAGGTCGTCCAGGAAGAGGACGACGGGATGCTCGGGGCGGGCGAGGGTGGCAATTAGCAAGTTGATGGTCGAGAGAAAGCGGTTCTGCTCTTCAGTCGGGTTGAGCGCCTCCATGGCCGGCTGCGGACCGATGACATGGACGAGTTCGGGTACGAGTTCCAGCGCAATGCGCCCATTCTGGCCGAGCGCCATGAGGAGCTCGGTCTTCCAGTAGGCCAGGCGGTCTTCGGGCTCGGCGAGGAGTTGCCGCACCAGGCGCACGAGCGCCTGCGAGACCGCCGCATAGGGTGCCTGGCGCTGGTACTGGTCGAACTTGCCGGCCAGGTAGAAGCCTCCGGATTCGCCGGCCTTGCGCATGGCCTCGTGGACCAGCGAGGACTTGCCGCTTCCCGCCAGGCCGGCCAGGGTGACGAGCACGGTCTTCCCCTCCGCGGCCGTCTGGTAAGCGTCATGGAGGGCCTGCACTTCCTCCGCACGGCCGTACAGCCTCGGGTGCAGCTGGAACTGGGTGTTGACCTCGGCCCGTGCAAGCGGGAAGGGCGTGATGTGTCCGGTGGCCTGCCACTGCCGCTGGGCCTCGAGCAGATCCCGGTGGAGCCCCCGCGCGCTCTGATAGCGGTCCGCGGGGTTCTTGGCCATGAGCTTGAGCAGCAGGTCGCCCAGGAGGTCCGGGACGGCGCGGTTGAGGCGCTGGGGTGGTGCGGCGACCTGGGTGACATGGCTGTACACCCACTCCAGGGGGTCGGCGGCCTGAAACGGCAGCTCGCCCGTGAGCAGCCAGTAGAAGGTGATGCCCAGCGAGTAGAGGTCGCTCCGGACGTCCGGTTCGAGGTTCATG
>DATNQJ010000576.1:0-13317 GCA_036704085.1 Stenomitos sp. | reverse complement strand
GTCGCCCTCCTGGTGCTCCTGTTCCCCATGCTTCCGGCCGAGGGACCGGGGGTGCCACAGCCGTACAAATGGACGTTCACCACGGTCGGGGACCGCCAGCAGGTGCGACCGACGCCCATGCCTGCCATGCCGTCCCCCCGTGGGACGGCGATCGCCCTCTCGCCACCCGACACGATGCCCCGGGAGGTGCGGCTCGCCCGGGTCTTCGCCAGGGCCCTCCTGCATCGCCCGGCGACCGTCTCGCTGGTGCCCATGCTGGCGAAAGCGGCCGCCCCGGATGCGATCCCCACCACCTGGACGCCACCGGATCCCGCGGCGCCCGTGGCCTGGGAGATCCGCGTCTCTCAGGGGCATCACCTCCTCGAGGTCTACCGGGACTCCCTGCGGGTGATGGCCTTTCCGGTAGGCCTGGGAGCCAACGGCAGCACTCCGGTGGGTCGCTTCGAGATCACCCAGAAGGCCGTGCAGCCCGCCTACCGACGGCCCGACGGCGGCACGATCCCGGGAGCGGCTCCCGACAACCCGCTGGGCTCGCGCTGGATGGGACTGGTGGTGCCGGGCCGCACGGGGATCGGCATCCACGGCACGCCCCACCTCGACTCGATCGGCGATGATCTGTCCCTGGGCTGCATCCGCATGCGCAATCCGGACGTCGAGAAGCTCTATCAGGCGATCCCCGCCCATGTCTGGGTCTCGATCGAGCCATGACATCGATGTTGTGGATCGTTCCTCCCGGGTAGAATGAGGGGAGGAGGAAGTCATCATGGGCTCCGACCCGATCCTTTCGCCTGCTGATGCCAGCCTCACGGTCGAACGGATCTGGATACCAGAGTCGCTCACCTGGCGGGACATGAAGCCGGGCCTTGCCAGCGACGCCATCCGGGCGGACCTCATCGCCGCGGTCTGCGGTCGTGAGGTGCGCTTTCCGAGCGTCGACTACGGCTTCGGCTTCGAAGCCATGAGCACCTGTAGCCTCAAGGCCCTCTTGCAGGCCCTCGTGTCGCTGTCCGAGGGCTTGGAGGCAGGCTGGCACGCAAGCCATGGCGGCATGCGTACGCACCACCTCCACCTCTCGAGCGATCCCGCCGATCGCTTCGAGCTCTTCATCTTCGACGACAACCGGCTCTACCTCAGCTTCCACACCAATCGCGGCGGCATGCTCTCCATGGACATGGTGGTCTCCCTCGGCTCCCTGTTGGCAGCCGAAGAAGCGGCCACCGAGCGGATCGTGCGGGCGCTGGACGAGCGGGGGGAGCTCGACAGTGCGGAGCGCCACCGGTACCTTGGCTGCTGGGAACACCTGACGATGGGGATCCGGAAGCTGGAGGGCAAGCTCTTGAGCCTCACTCGGCCCTCCGAGGCGCCGCTCGGCTAGCCGCCGATCTGCGACATGGTGAGCTCCTGCACCTCGACCCCGTTCTCGTGCCATTCGGGCTTGAGGGCCAGGGCCTCGAAGACGCGTTGCCGGAGCGCCTCGTCGGAGCCCGCCGAACGTAACAGATCCCGCAGGCTGAGCTCGCTCTGCTTGAGCAGGCATGCCTTGACCCGGCCGTCGGCCGTCAGGCGGAAGCGGTTACAGGTATCGCAGAAGTGCCGGCTCATGGGGTTGATGAAGCCGACGGTCCCGAGAGCTCCCGGCAGGCGCCAGTAGTTGGCGGGGCCGTTGCCCAGGGGCCCGTCCTGGACCGGCTCGAGCGGGTGGCGCTCCCGGATGCGCTCGCGCATCAGCTCGGCTGTGACCACGTGCGAGGCCTGGAACAGGGCGCGATCGCCCACCGGCATGAACTCGATGAAGCGGACGTGGACGGGCCACTGCAGGGTCAGCTCCGCGAGCTCGAGGAGGTCCGCCTCGTCGTTGACGCCCGGCAGCACGACCGTGTTGAGCTTGATGGGCTCGAGCCCCACCTCGAGGGCCTTGTGCAAGCCCCGCAAGACCTTGGAGACGTCCCCGCCGCGGGTGATCTGGCGAAAGCGTTCCGGATCCAGGCTATCGAGGCTGATGTTGACCCGGTTCAAGCCGGCCGCCTTGAGGGCCGGCGCCTGGTCCGCCAGGAAGAGGGCGTTGGTGGTCAGGGAGATGTCCCGGATCTCGGGCAGGGCCCTGAGCTTGGCCACTAGCTGGTGCAGATCCCGTCGCAGTAAGGGCTCGCCACCCGTGAGCCGGATCTTGGTCAGGCCCAGGGGGACGAAGACCCGCTCGACGAGCAGGGCGATCTCCTCGTAGCTGAGCAGATCCTCGCGATCCATCCAGGCCTTGCCCTCGGCCGGCATGCAATAGTGGCACCGCAGGTTGCAGCGATCCGTCACCGAGATGCGCAGGTAGTCGATCGAGCGCCGAAAGGGGTCAATCACCCAGTCCATCCTTTCCAGGTCAACCCTCCCATTATAGGCAAACCGGGCCGTCCTCCAATTGACAAATTAACGACCTAGCGTTTCAAGTTTAGAAATCCCTTTCCCCGGGCAGGAGACTCTTGACCTAGAAACGAGGTGTCGCCATGAAAGAACAAAGTCGACTCGCCGCAACCCACCGGCTCTTCGAGGCCGTACTCGGCACCAACCCGCAGCGTACCCGCCATTTCGACCAGATCCTCCATGCCCTGAGCGCGGAGCGGCGAGACGTGATCGTGGAGCTGCCCTGGTCGCACGGACTCCGTCACCTGCTGCGCCTGAAACGCCTGGCCGGCGATCGCGTCTACTTCTCCAACCCCGGCAAGATCGGACCGCGCCTACCCGGGACCGTCCTGAGCGACGGCCTGCCCAGGCGGATCGAGGCGGACGGGCTCGAGAGCGCCCACCTGACGGACCTGCGCCATCTCTTCGAGACCGGAGAGGGCGAGGCGCTCCTGCTCTGATCCGAGTGACGAGAGGAGGTGGGAGATGGACTTCCGGATTCGCCCCCAGGCGCCCCAGCCCGTGCGGAGGCCCCGTCCCCTGCCGGCCCAGCAGACGGCTCCGCTCGACAAGACGCCCGGCGCTCCACGTGCCACGGAGCGCCTGGGGAGCGGCACACCACCGCAAACCAGGCCGCTCAGTCTGGAGACCAATCCTGACTTCCAGGCCCTCCGGGACCAGGGAAAGCTCACGCCCGAGGTGATGGGGCGCCTACGCACGCTCGCCACCCAGCCCCTCGCCGAGGGCATCGATCGCAGGCTCCTCCTACTGACCGCCCTGAGGGAGCTCGCGGACCCCGAGCGCATCTCCCAGGGCAACCGCGAGACCTGCGCGGCGACCGTGGTCCAGGCCAAGCTCGCCGAGGACGATCCGGCCGAGTACCTGAGGCTCCTCTCGGGGCTCGCCTCTCCGGCCGGTCAGGTCACGCTCGCCAACGGCGAGACCCTGCGGCGGGATCCCGACTGGCAGCTCGACGTCGGCCGCAGCCTGACGGGCAACCTGATCCAGCCGGCCTTCATGCAGTTCGCGACCGGCTCCTACGACAACCGCACCGATACCCGCGCCACCGACACCGGACGAGGCAAGGGGCTCTATGCCCAGGAACAGACTCGCCTCCTGAACGCGGTCTCCGGAGCTTCCAACACCGCGGTGTTCGGAAACAGCCCCCTGGTCCTCGACACCATCCAGCAAGCCCTCGCCAGGGGCCAGAGCGTGCCCGTCGTCCTGGCGGGCACGGCCCAGGCTCACTCGGTGCTGGTCGAGCGCATCCAGGACGGCAAGGTGACCGTTCTCGATCCGAGCGGGCAACGTCGGACCCTCGGCCTGGAGGCCTTCATCGCCCGGCTGGAGTCGGCGAGCCTCCCCAGGACGCTCGTGCCCGCCGCCCTCCTTCAGGCCTCCGCGGGCCAGCAGGGCTCGCTCGCGGGATGGCCCGACCTCTGGGGCGCCATCACCGGTGGCCTGAAGGCCGTGGCGGAGGGGTTCGAGGAGCACGTGGCCAAGCCCGTGGTCCAGGCCGTCAAGGGTGGGGTCGAGGGCATCAAGAGCGGTCTGCAGGCCGTCTCCGACCACGTGATCCAGCCGGTGGCAAACGCCGTCATGCAGGTGGGCGGGGCCCTCAACGAGCATGTCTTTCAGCCCCTGGGGCAGGCCTTCAAGCCCCTTGGGGATTTCGTGCTCACCCCGCTGGGTGCCTACGTCCTCCACCCCCTCTACGACTATGTCCTGAAGCCCCTCGTGGAGACGGTGATCCCCACGCTCTGGGACCAGGGGCTCCAGCTCGCCCTGGAGCTCAAGAAGCAGATCGAGGCAAACCGCGACTTGCTCATGAACATCGGTGCCATCGCCTGTGCCGTGACGCCTGGGCTCAATGTCCTGTCGTTGGTCATCGCGGTGGGCGGCGTGGTCTCGGGCGGAAAGCGACTCTGGGAGGGCCTGAGGAAGGGCGACTGGAAAGCAGCGCTCGGCGGGGCGGTGGAGCTCTGCACCTCGGCCGCGTCGGCCATCGGCGGCCCGATCCTCTCCAAGGCCATCGGGGCCGGAGCGACGGCCATGGCCCGGCTCGCCACGGGGCTCGGCAAGCTGGCCAATGCCGGCCTCGCCCTCGCCGAGGTCTGCGACGAGAAGGCCAGCACCAGCGTCCGGTTCGGAAAGGTGCTCTCCCTCGTCGCCCTGGGCGTCGGGGGCGGAGCCACCCTGCTAGGAGAGCAGGCCGAGGCCGCCGCGGCCGGGTTCACGGGGATCGCCGAGAAGGCGAACGGCTACTACGATCGCTCGGTGACCGCTTACCGGGCCCTCTTGAAGGGGGAGAGCAACTGGAAGGAGATCCTGTCTCAGGGTGTGGCGCTGGCGGGCGACTTGCAGCAGGACGTCCGGAACGATGGCGCGGCCAAGCTCCTTGACTACGAGCTCAAGAGTGCGACGACCTACCTCAACGAGGGCACCAGGGTCTGGGACGGGATGACGAAGGCCGACCGCACACTCGACCCCGAGCTCCTCGCGAGCCTGTACACCTTGACCAGCCGGGTGAACCGGGACGTGCAGAACGGCTGGAACCCGGACGTCGCCGCCGGCGACGAGCACGGCAAGGCGGAGAGCGATCGCTACGCCTACATGGCAGACCTGTGGCGCCAGACCAAGGGGCTGTCCGACAAGGCTCCCCTCGAACAGGTCTCGGCGGCCTGGAACTACCTCAAGCAGATCGGGGCGAGCAAGCAGGACGAGCAGCTCGCGCTTTGGCTGAGGGGCTGGACCCGTGACCTCGAGCACTGGGGCACCGAGCATGGGCAGGAAGCTCGGGTATGGGCAGAAGGGCAGATCCAGGAGGCTTGGAAGTGGTGGAGCGAGCAGCGCCTGGAAGCCAAACCATCCTAGGCCTCGATGGGCAGGGGCTCGTCGATCATGGCGACAGGCAACTCGAACCAGAAGGTCGAGCCTCGGCCGTCCGTGCTCTCCACGCCGATCTGCCCCCCGTGGGCCGTCACGATCCCCTGACAGATCGCCAGGCCGAGGCCGATGCCCTCGACGTCAACCCGGCGATTGCCCAACCCGGCCCGGTAGAAGGGGGTGAAGAGGTGGGCCTGGTGCTCCGGGGTGATACCCGGGCCCTCGTCCTGCACCTGGGTGGTGATGCGATCGCCCTCCAGGCGAACGGTCACCCGGACCTCGGTGCCTTCGGGGCTGTATTTCAAGGCGTTGTGCAGCAAGTTGATGAGCACCTGCTCGATTCGCCGGGGATCCGCCACCATGGCGACCGGCTTGCCGGAAAGCTGGAGCGTGAGGCGCTGGTCCTTCTCGGCCGCCAAGACCCCCAGCACCCGCACGACATCCTGCACCAGCTCATCGTACTGAAAGCGCTCGGGCAAAAAGGAGAGCTGGCCGCTCTGCAAGCGACCGAAATCCAGCAGCTCGTCGATGAGCAGGCCCATGCGATCGGCGGCCTTCGAGATCTCGCGCGCCACGTCGTTCAGCTCGGCCGGATCGGTCCCGATCATGCCGGACCGCAGGAGCTTGCCGTAGCCGTTGATGACGGTCAAAGGGGTCCGCAACTCGTGGCTCACGATGTTGATGAACTGGTACTTGGCCTCGGTGAGGGTCTGCAGCTCTTGAGCGCGCTTGGCCTGGGACTCCGCTTCGTGATGCGCCCGCACGGCCGTCGTGTTGAGCAAAGATAGGGCCGAATGGCCGCCCCAGACCGTGACCAGGATCATGAGGCCCTCGATGGGGTTGGACAGGGGTGAGCAACAGGCCAGTCCCAGCAAGAGCAAGGTCAAGAGCACGGAGGCCATGGCCCCGATCAAGGAGCCATAGGCGAAGGTCACGGCGATGGATTGCAAGACGATGAAGCGCAGGTAGGGGCTGGCCCCCCCGCCGGTCGAGATCATGAAGGCCGCAATGAAGAGGCCTTCGAGCCAGGGCAGGCAAAGGTGCAGGGCCAGCGGGCGGAGGCGCCGTGCCGTCAAGAGCAGGGTCACGATCGCATAAGCGAGCGCCAAGACAATGAGCACCCGAGCCAACATGGGCTCGCTACGGCCGTAGGCGAAGACGTCGAGCGCCACGAACCCCGTCACGGCGAGGCGCAGCATCTCGACGGCCAGGTACCAGGATTGGGGCCGGCTGGGGAGGTCCCGTCTTATCGCCTCGCGAAGCGTCTGGGAGATGGTCACAAACAGATTAACCTAAAATTAACCTTCCGTTTAAGAAAGATAACCTTGCGAATACCCGAAGATAAACTTACCGACGAGGAGGTGCTGCGATGTCGATGAGCGTGCAAGAGTTATCTACCCGTTTCGTTCAGCGCTATGACCGGAACCATGACGAAAAAGTGCGCACGTCGCGCAGCTTCTGGGACGTCGTACTGTTCCGGAGGCCGGAGGTGGGCGGGGCTGCGGCCGCTTTTGCCCGCAAGGTGGACCAGGCCTCCATGCAGCGGCACTACGTGGACCGGCTGGACATCAGCGACTGGATCCGGCAGAACGTGGACCTGGATCGCAACGGCAGCGTCAGCGATGTGGAGAAGTTGCTGCTCTTGGCGCGCGATCGCGACGCCTTCCAGGCGCTCTTCTAGAAGAGCGTGTGCCCGGCCACCCGGCGCTCGTGCTCGAGTAGCCAGCGCTTGGCCTCCAGGCCCCCCGCATAGCCTACCAGGGAGCCATCGGCTCCCACCACGCGGTGGCAGGGCACCACGATCCCGATCGGATTCGAGCGGTTGGCCAGGCCGACCGCTCGAAAGCCGTTGGGAGATCCCACGTGCTCGGCCAGGTCCCGATAGCTCCAGGTCCGCCCGTAGGGAATGTCCCCGAGCGCCGCCCAGACCTTGCGCTGAAACTCCGTGCCCTTGGGATCCAGGGGAAAGGAGAAGGTGCGGCGATCGCCCGCGAAGTACTCCGCAAGCTCCGCGCACACATCCGGCAGCCCCGCCTCGTCCTCGCGCAGCTCCGCTCCGGGGTATTGCCGGCGCAAGCCCTCCATGGCCTCGGGCTGCCCCTCGCCGAAGGAGACGTAGCAGACCCCGCGCTCGGTGCTCGCCACCAGGACCGCGCCCAAGGGTGAGGCGAGCCATGCGTAGCGGATCGTCACGGCCCGATCTCAGCCGGCAGGCGGCCCGGCACGACCGAGCGGTGGAAGACCTCGCCGAACTGCTTCACGAGCTCCGCCTTGACCTCGTCCATGCGCACCGGATGGCCCACGAGCGCCTCCAAAGAGGTCATGACGTCAGCGGTCAGGCCGCACGGGCGGATGGAGGCAAAGCCGCGCATGTCCGTTCCCACGTTGAGGCCGAGGCCGTGGTAGGTCACCCAGCGGCGCACCGCGATGCCGATGGAGCTGATCTTCTTGTCGCCCACCCACACGCCGGTGTAGCCCTCCTTACGGCCCGCCTCGACGCCCCACCTGGCGAGCGTGCGGATCTGCACCTCCTCGATGTTCCGCAGGAGGCGATGCAGGTCGCGCTCAGGGCCCTCTTCCAGCTTCAGGATGGGGTAGCCCACCAGCTGCCCAGGCGCATGGTAGGTGGCCTCGCCGCCACGCTCGATCTCGAAGACAGGGATGCCCGGCATGAGCACGTCCACCGTGGGGTCGCCCTTGCGGCCTAGGGTGATCACCCGGTCGTGCTCCACGAGCAGCAGGGTGTCGCCGATGCGGTCCTCGGCGCGCTCCTCGACCAGGCGCTTCTGTAGCGCGTAGACCTCGTCATACGGTCGACGACCGAGATCGATGATGTGCAGCGGGGTTCCGGTGGACATGGGCAGGTTCCAATCAAACGAACGTGAGTGTGGGTGAGCTTGCGGTCTGGCAACAAAAGGCCCGTCATCCCGGCGAAAGCCGGGATCCAGGGTCAGCATATGGGGCGTCTGCTCTGGACCCCGGCTTTCGCCGGGGTGACGGCCAATCACAGCCAAGCTTGTCGACTCCGCCCTGCTCTCTAAGTCATTCTACGCCTCAAGCGCGATCCCACGCAAAAAGCCGCCCCACGCCTCGGCGCGGGGCGGCTTCGAACCGAATGGCTTACGCCATCTCGATCATGAGGTTGCTCGGATTCTCGAGGTAACGGATGACCTCGTTGGTGAAGTCCGCGCCCACCGCCCCGTCGACCACGCGGTGATCGAAGGACAGGGCGAGGTTCATCACCTGGCCGATGGCGATCTGGCCGTCCCGGATCACCGGGCGCTCCTTGATCTTCATGACCGCGAGGATGCCCACCTCGGGGTGGTTGATGATGGGCGTCGCGAACAGACCGCCCACCGAGCCGATGCTCGAGATCGTGAAGGTGCCGCCCTTCAGCTCCTCGGGGTGGTTGCGGCCGACGCGCGCACGCTCGGCGACCTCCGCCACTTCCTTGGCGAGCTGGAGGATGGACTTCTTGTCCACGTCCTTGATGACCGGCACGATGAGGCCGATCTCGCCGGCCACCGCGATGCCGAGGTTGTAGTACTTCTTGACCACGATCTCGCCGGTGGCGTCGTCCAGGCTCGCGTTGAGGAGCGGGAACTTCTTCAGGGCCGCCACCACTGCCTTCATGATGAAGGGCAGGTAGGTGAGCTTCGCGCCCTGGCTCTCGGCCGCCTTCTTGGACTCCGCGCGCATGGCGATGAGCTTGGTCGCATCCAGCTCGTCCATGTAGGTGAAGTGCGGGGCCGTGAAGGCCGACTGCACCATCTTCTCGGAGATCTTCTTGCGCAGGCCGCGCAGGGCGATCCGCTCCTCGAGCTGGGGCTGGGCCGCCGGAGCCGGCATCGCGAACGCTCCCGACACCTCGGGATGGGTCGCGACCTTGCCCGACGAGAAGGCCTGCACGTCGCCCTTGGTCACGCGGCCGACGGGGCCGGTGCCGGGCACGCGCTGGATATCCACGCCGAGGTCACGGGCGAGCTTGCGGGTGGCCGGCGTCGCGAGCACCCGCCCACTGGCGGCCGAGACGCTGACCTCGGCCATGGTCGCGGGCACCTCGGGCTGTGGCAGGGCCTCGGGCAGGCTCGCGGCCATCTGGGTCGAGGCGCAGCTCGCCTCGGCGCCCGCGGGCTTGTTCATCGCCATGCCGCCATGACCGTGCAGGATGGGCGCCGTCTGGCCGGGGGCCATCTCGATGGTCACGACCACGTCGCCCACCTTGATGATCTCGCCTTCCTTGCCGAACGTCGCCACGATCTTGCCCCGGCGGGGCGAGGGGATCTCGACGGTCGCCTTGTCCGTCATGACCTCGAACATGGGCTGGTCCTCGGCGACCTCGTCGCCCGGCTTCACCAGCCAGGCGACCAGCTCGCCCTCGACCACGCCCTCGCCGATGTCGGGCAGGGGAAAATCGAACGTGTTCTGAGCCGTCATCGTCATCCTTTACCCCCTTAGAAGTTGAGCGCCCGGCGCATGGCCTGGACGACGCGATCGGCGCTCGGCAGGTACTCCAGATCCAGCGTGTAGGGGAAGGGGGTGTCCCAACCCGTGACGCGCTGCACCGGGGCCTCGAGGCTCAGGAAGGCCTTCTCGTTGATGAGGGCCGTGAGCTCCGCGGCAATGCCCGCCGTGCGGGGTGCTTCCTGCACGATGACCACGCGGCCGGTCTTCTCGACCGAGGCGATCACCGTGTCGATGTCGAGGGGCACGATGGTGCGCAGGTCGATGAGCTCGGCGTCGATCTCGGGCGCCTTGTTGAGGGCCTCTATGGCCGTGTGGACCATGGAGCCGTAGGCGAGGACCGTGACCGCGCGACCTTCCTTGACGACCTTGGCCTTGCCGATCTCGACCGTGTAGTCGGTGTCGGGCACGTCGCCCTTGGCGGCACGGTAGACGCGCTTGGGCTCCATGAAGATGACCGGGTCATCCTGCCGCATGGAGGCGAGCAGGAGGCCCTTGGCGTCGTAGGGGTTCGAGGGGATGACCACCTTCAGGCCGGGCGTGTGGGCCCAGTAGGCCTCGTTCGACTGGCTGTGGTAGTGGCCGCCCTTGATGCCGCCGCCGTAGGGGGTGCGGATGACCACCGGGCAGGGATACTGACCGCCCGAACGGTAGCGGTACTTCGCCAGCTCGTTGACGATGTGGTCGAAGGCCGGGTAGATGAAGTCCGCGAACTGGGCCTCGGGGACCGGGCGCAGGCCGTAGAGGGCCATGCCGATGGCGGTCGCGATGATGCCGGATTCCGAGAGCGGGGTGTCCACGACGCGCTCGGCGCCGAACTCCTGCTGAAGGCCCTGGGTGGCGCGGAAGACGCCCCCGAACTTGCCCACGTCCTCCCCGAGCACGACCACGCGGTCGTCGAGGCGCATCTGGGTCCGCAGGGCGTCGTTGACGGCCTGGATGATGTTCATCGTGGGCATTAGTGGTTCTCCTTGCTCTCGGCGAGGCTGGCCTTCAGCTCGGCCTCCTGCTCCTGCAGGAACCAGGGCTTGTCGCTGAAGACGTCCTCGAAGATGGTCTCGACGGCGGGCGCAGGGGCCTTCTCGGCCGCCTCGACGGCGGTGCTGATCTCGGCCTTGAACTCGGCCTGCAGCTCCTCCTCCCACTCGGGAGTCCAGAGACCGCGCTTGGCAAGGAAGCGCTGGAAGCGGGGCAGGGGATCCTTCTTCTCCCAGACCTTGACGTCCTCGTCCTTGCGGTAGCCCGAGGGGTCGTCCGAGGTCGAGTGAGCGCCCAGGCGATAGGTGAGCGCCTCGATGAGGGTCGGGCCGCCGCCGTTGCGGGCCTTCTCGGCCGCGCGCTGGGTGGCGACGATGACCGCGAGGATGTCGTTGCCGTCGACGAGCACGCCCTCGAAGCCATAGGCGTTGGCCTTCTGGGCGAAGGTCTCGCTGGCGGTCTGCACCTCACGCGGGGTCGAGATGGCCCAGCCGTTGTTGCGCAGGAAGAAGACGGTCGGGGTCTTGTAGACGCCCGCGAAGTTCAGGCCGACGTGGAAGTCGCCCTGCGAGCTCGAGCCCTCGCCGAAGTAGGTGAGGGTGATGACGGGATCGCGCCGGAGCTTGGCGGCCCAGGCGGCGCCCACCGCCTGCGGCAGCTGGACCGCGAGCGGGCTCGAGACCGAGACGATGTTCTTGTGGCGGAACGAGTAGTGCACCGGCATCTGACGACCCTTGGTAGAGTCGTAGGCGTTGCCGTAGCACTGGTTGGCCATCTCCTGGACCGTGATGCCGCGCCACAGGTAGGCGCCCTGCTCACGGTAGCAGGGGAAGATCCAGTCCTCGGGCTTGAGGGCGTAGGCCGAGCCGACGGTCGCGGCCTCCTCGCCGTAGCTGCCCAGGTAGAAGCCCAGGCGACCCTGGCGCTGGAGCGTGATCATGCGCTGGTCGAACGCACGGGTCAGCGCCATGGTGCGGTACAGGGCGCGGAGATCCTCGTCCGAGATGTTTGGCATCAAGGCGGGATCCGCGGTGTCGTCCTCACGCAGAACGGTGAAGGGGGCGTTGAACATGCCCTTGTCCACCTTATACTCGACTAAACTCAATGCTGTCTCCTTCGTTGGAAGCAGGTGCAACGTCGTTGTTCGCTTGTTTCTCAAGGATGCCCTTGATGAAGAACTCGCCGGCACGGTAGCTCGAACGGACCAATGGACCGCTCGCGCAGTACAGGAAGCCCATCTCGTCCGCCCAGCGCTGGTAGGCGGCGAACTTGTCGGGATGGAGGTACTCGACCACCTCGAGGTGCTTCTGCGAGGGGCGCAGATACTGACCGAAGGTCACGATCTGGACGCCGTACTCGCGGAGGTCCCGCAGGGTCTCCTGGATCTCTTCGTCGGTCTCGCCGAGCCCGACCATGATCGAGGTCTTGGTAAAGGTCTTGGGGTTGATCCGGTGGATGTCGGCGAGCACCTTGAGGCTCTGGGCATAGTTGGCGCGGCGATCGCGCACGCGCGGCGTGAGCCGGCGCACGGTCTCGACGTTGTGGGCCACCACCTCGGCGCCCGCGTCCACCACGGCCTTGAGCTGGTCGTAGTCGCCCTGGAAGTCGGGAATGAGCACCTCGACGATGCACTGGGGCGTCCGCGCCTTGATGGCCCGGATGACGGCCGCGAAGTGCCCCGATCCGCCGTCCGCGAGGTCATCGCGGTCGACCGAGGTGAGGACCACGTAATCGAGGCCCATCTGCTCGACCTGGGAGGCGACCTTCTCGGGCTCGTGGGGATCGAGCGGGTTGCCCTCCCGGGCGGTCTTGATGTGGCAGAACCGGCAGCCGCGGGTGCAGGTGTCGCCCATGATCATCATGGTCGCCGTCCCACTGCCCCAGCACTCCCCGATGTTCGGGCAGGAGGCCTCCTCGCACACGGTGTGGAGCTTGAGGTCGTGCAGGTTCTCCTTGATCGAGAGGTATCGTTCGCCCGCAGGGGGGCGTATTTTGAGCCATTCCGGCTTCCGCTTGGTGTCCATAAGGTGTTCTCGCTTTCGCGGCCAAACGCCGCTTGCCTGGGCTATTTTGGCACTAACAAGCCATCGTTCATCGTACCTGGAGCGACCCCCATCCGTCAAAGGCACGGATCCACGCAAAAAGGCGGGGGCCCCGAAGGTCCCCCGCCGCGATGGACGCCCTTTAGGGGTTGTTGTTTGCCTGCAAGGTGGCGTTGAACTGCATCGCCTCGGTGATGTTCGACGGCACGGTCTCGGTGGCCGTCTCGAGATCCGCCTCGGTGATGTTGGCGAGCGTCGATTTGATGGTCGCCATCGCCTCCGGAGGGGGCGGCATGAACGGCACCATGAAGGGCGGCAGCATGAGCGCCTGGTCGTAGGTCGCCGTCGGGGGCACCTGGAAGTCCGGGGGGAGGTTGGGCTGGAAGCTCGCCTTGAAGACCGTCCACCAGGTCGGATTCTTCAACCGGAATTTGGTAACCTGCCAACCGCCGCCGGCTTTCGGGTAGGCCAGGCGCACCCAGGGGAAGGTCGCGTCGCTCTTGATCACGCCCGCCTGGTAGGCCCGCATCTGGAGGAAGAGCATGGGATCGACCTT